>NZ_AEWE02000075.1:0-14716 GCF_000190455.2 Pseudomonas sp. TJI-51 | reverse complement strand
GATGAACCGTCTGGCCAAGGTGACGTTGCCAAAGTCAGCATCAACGGCACGACGTCTCTGAACGAAGGCGAGACGGGTACTTACACCCTGAACCTCACCCACGAGGCCAAGGACGAAGTCACCGTCACGCTCAGCTACAGCGGCACCGCCAAGAACGGCGAGGACTTCATCGGTGTGACCACTGTGAAGATTCCGGCCAATAGCAGCGGTACCACGTTCACCATCGGCACCATCGACGACAAGCTGGTCGAAGGTACCGAAAACTTTGTGGTAACGATCGTAGGCGTGTCGGGTGGCAAGTTCGAGAACCTGCAGGTGGATACCAGCAAGTCGAGCGTTACCACGGCCATCGTGGACAACGACCACGTGCCGGTTTCGCGCGACGGTGCAGTGTTTGGTGTGGAAGACACCGACTATGTGTTTGCCTGGAGCGACTTCAATGTTTCCGACCCCGATGGCAACACTGGTCTGTCGGTAACCATCAGCTCGATCCCGGGTTCCGGCACGTTGCAGTTCTTCAACGGTACGGCCTGGACCAATGTGGGCGTTGGCCAGGTTGTCAGCCAGGCCAGCATCGAGGCCGGCAACCTGAAGTTCGTTCCGCTGCGCAACGAGTCGGGTACCGATAATTATGGCGGCACCGGCGTGGGCAACCAGCAAGCCGACTACGCGCAATTCAAGTTCAAGCCGAATGACGGCACCAACGTAGGCACTGACTCGACCATGAAGGTCGACATTCGCCCGGTTGCCGACAAGCCGACGCTGAGTTTCGGCAGCGCCGACATCGATTCCAAAGGCCTCACCAAGGAAGTCTGGAACAGCCTCAAAGGTCTGGGCACGGGGGGTAACGGCATTACCGGCGATGACCTGAAGGCGGTCTTTGCCAACTCGGGCAGTGCCAGCTCCAGCAGCACCACGACCAATGTTCAGTCCGATGGCAGCGTTGCAGGTGGCACCGGCTCGAAAACCTCTGGCCTGATCTACCTCGAAGCCGGCAAGACCTACACCTTCAGCGGCACTGCAGACGACAGCTTCGTGGTCACCATCGGCGGCAAGACTGTGGTCACTGCCACCTGGGGTGCTGGTGGCCAGGTGTCGGGGACCTTTATCCCGAACACCAGCGGCTACTACCCGATCGAGGTCTACCATGCCAACCAGGCCGGCCCAGGCAGCTATGACCTGAACATCAAGGTCGGCACCGGTGCTGTCACCGACCTGAGCAGCTCGAACATCAAGATGTACCAGAACGTGACCGAGATGGCCAAGGCTGGCCTGGGCGTGTCCGATCTGCACACTGTGAACGGGCAGAGCTACTACGACGGCTACAAGCTCAACGAAGGGCCGGAAGGCGGCTCGGTCAAACTGGTGGCTATCTCCACCGCCCTGACCGACATTGACGGTTCGGAAACCCTGAGCGTAAGCCTCAGTGGTATCCCCAAAGGGACCGTACTCAGCGACGGTGCAGGCCATACCGTCACGGTAGGCAGCACGCCGGTGGATGTAACGGGCTGGAAACTCAGCAGCCTTACGCTCACGCCACCGACCTACTACAAAGGTTCGTTCGACGTCACGGTCATCTCGACTGCCACTGAAAGCGTGGGTGGTTCGGCTATTACCACCGGCAATATCCCGGTAACCGTGTATCCCGCGACCTACAAGGCCAGCGTAGGCACATCGGGCAACGACGCCATGACTGGCAGCGAAGGTAACGACATCATTGTTGCAGATGTTTCCGGGCTGAACGTTGTAGCGGGCAAGAACTACAACATCGCGTTTATCGTGGACAGTTCCGGCAGTATGACTGACGACTCGATTGCTGCTGCCAAGTCGCAGCTGGCTTCGGTGTTCTCCACGCTCAAAGCAAGCTTGGGTTCCGACACGTCGGGTACGGTAAACATTTTCCTGGTGGACTTCGATTCGCAGGTCAACATGAACGTCGCAGTGAACCTTGCCGACCCGAATGCCCTCAGCCAATTGCAGGCTGTTTTGAAGTCGATGCAAGGTGGGACAGAGGGTGGCGGTACTAACTACGAAGACGCCTTCAAGACTACTGCAAACTTCTTCAAGAGCACGATGGCTACCGGAAACGCCGGTGCGGACAACCTGACGTACTTCATCACGGACGGCAAACCGACGTTCTATCAACGCAATGAAGTTACCGACAAACGGCTGTGGACGGGTGGCAAGACCCTCGACGATGTTGTCAATGTCAACAACTACAAAGTGGGGGGCACCTTCAGCGAATGGGCTGATGCGACGCACAAAGTTGATATCAGCAGTACTGGCGTGGTCAAAGTCTCGACCTATGGCTATAACATATGGGGTAACTTCGTTCTTTACTCCAGCGACACGCTGGGTACGATTCATGCTCAAGGCGATGGTACTTACGAGTTTTCCAGCCAGGGCGGCACTGGTAAGGGCACGACCTCGAACTGGAATGATTCAGCCTCGAATACGACCGACAGCTTCGTGCTGTTGGGAGGCAGTTCTACAGTTCCCGGTTTGAGCAAGGTCTACGCTATTGGCTTGAACGACGACATCAGCCTCAATGATCTGAAGCCTTACGACAGCGCAGGCAAGCCGCAGACCAACATCGACCCGTCCGACCTGGCGAAGGCGATTCTCGGTCATACCGAAGCCACTTTGCCAGGTGCCGATACCATCGACGGTGGCAACGGCAACGACATCATCTTCGGCGACCTGATTACCCTCAATGGTGTCGTCAGCGAGGGCTACCAGGCACTGCAAACCTACGTTGCACAGAAGAGCGGCGTTGATGTCAGCTCCATCACCACCAGCAATGTCCACCAGTACATCACTGAGCATTACAACGAGTTTGACATCTCCGGCGCCAAAGACGGCAACGACATCCTGTCGGGCGGCAACGGCAACGACATTCTCTTTGGCCAAGGTGGTAACGACACGCTCGATGGTGGCAAAGGCAACGATATTTTGCTGGGCGGTACCGGGAACGACACCCTCATCGGTGGCCAGGGCGACGATATCCTGATTGGTGGCAGCGGCGCAGACACCTTCGTGTGGAAGGCGGGTGATTTCGGTAACGACGTCATCAAAGACTTCAAGATGGGGGACAAGGACAAGATCGACTTGAGCGATCTGCTGCAAGGCGAGAAGGGCAGCACCATCGACAATTACCTGAAACTCACCACGGTTGAAGGTACAACCACCTTGCAGGTCAGCAGCGAAGGCAAGCTCAACGCCGCAGGGGGTATCGCCAATGCCGATGTGACCATCAAGCTCGAAGGGGTGAACTGGTCCAACACCACGATCAACTCGTTGATCAGTGGTGCTGACCCGACCATCATCATCCATAACAAGGACAGCTGATGTGTTGAAGGGGCCGCGCCTTACCGTCGTGGCCCCTGCTTGATCCCACAAAGCCGCGCCCGCAAGGGCCCCATCAACCGGGTAATGGCCGTGCCGGCTCTTTCCCGGCATCTTCCGACAGCGCATAATCAGGCGTTGGGCCTGCGTGCCCGCTGATCTTTGCCTATGCTGCTGCCTACCAACAAGGAACCAAAGTGACGAGGGACACCGCCATGTTCTACGTGCAACGCAATGCCGCCGGTGAGTTGCTGCGTGTAGAGGCAGCCGCTTTTGATGCGTTCACCGAGATGCTCCCCGCCGACCACGCCGATATTCAGGAATGGTTTGCCGATGATGTCGTGGAAAACAGCCTCAATCAGCTCAAGCAAAGTGACCTGGACATGATCCGCGTACTTGAAGACCTGATCGATGTGCTGACTGCCAAAGGGGTATTCAAGATCACTGACCTGCCGCCGGGGGCACAGGCCAAGCTGCTGAACCGCGCTACCGCGCGCAAGGCCCTCAGCAGCCTGAATAACCTGATCGACGAAGATGAGCAGGGCGGGTTGATCTGAGGCTATGACGCCTCGGTTGCGATGCTATTGATATTCCTTAACGGTATTTAAAATATCTTGTTTATGACTTTATAGTTGCTTCCACTGCGTACCCGTCGACCAATCGATGCGCCGCACGACTTGAACCCACACGGGAAATCCCCGTGCGTTTCTGATCGTTGCGCGAATTGAAGTCGCGCACTGCGTGGGAGTGAATAATGTCAGCCGCCTCGAACGCATTGTCGATCATCGACAGCGCCCAGCCGCAACCCTTCGAAATCCGCCCGTTCGCCGGAGCCTCCGGTGCCGAAATCATCGGCCTGGATCTGGCCAGGCCTGTCAACGCCGAGGATTTCAGCCGAATCCGTCGTGCCCACCTCGATCATCATGTGCTGGTGTTCCGCGACCAGCGCATCAGCCCGGAACAGCAAATAGCCTTCAGCCGACGTTTCGGCGAATTGCAGATCCACGTGCTCAAGCAGTTCCTGCTTGCTGGCCACCCCGAGATCCTGATCGTTTCCAACATCATCGAAAACGGCCAGCACATCGGTCTGGGTGACGCCGGCAAGTTCTGGCACTCGGACCTGTCATACAAGGAACTGCCTAGCCTGGGTTCCATGCTGCATGCGCAGGAGTTGCCCAGCGAAGGTGGCGACACCCTGTTTGCCGACATGCATAAAGCCTGGGACGCCGTGCCTGACGCCCTGCGCAAAGTGGTCGAAGGCCGCAGTGCCGCTCACTCGTACACTGCCCGCTACGCAGAAACCAAGTTTGAGGGCAACTGGCGCCCGACCTTGACTGCCGAGCAGCTGGCTCAGGTGAAGGAGGTCATCCACCCGGTGGTGCGTACCCACCCGGAAAACGGCCGTAGGGCGCTGTTTGTCAGCGAAGGCTTCACCACTCGCATTGTTGGCCTGCCAGACGACGAAAGCCGCGACGTGTTGCAACAGCTGTACGCCCTGAGCGTACTGGAGCAGAACCTCTATCGCCACCAGTGGCAGCCCCATGATCTGGTGTTCTGGGACAACCGCTCGCTGATCCACCTGGCTACCGGTTGCCCCTCCCACCTGCGGCGCAAGCTCTACCGCACCACTATCCAGGGCGATGCCCCTTTCTGAAGACTGAGGAAACCATCATGCGCAAACCCATCAGCCGCCTGGCGGCAAGTATCGGCTTGGGCGTTAGCCTGGTCGCCAGCAGTCTGGCAGCCCCTGCCGTGGCACGAGCAGAAGGCAAGATCCGCATAGCCGAGCAGTTTGGCATCGTCTACTTGCTACTTAACGTGGTACGCGACCAGCACCTGATCGAGAAGCACGGTAAAGAGCAGGGCATCGACATCGAAGTCGACTGGGCCCAACTGTCGGGTGGTTCGGCCATCAATGACGCTTTGCTGTCTGGCTCGGTGGACATCGCCGGCGCTGGCGTCGGCCCGCTGCTGACCGTCTGGGACCGCACCAAGGGTCGGCAGAACGTCAAGGCCGTGGCTTCGCTGGGCAACTTCCCGTATTACCTGGTCAGCAGCAACCCCAATGTGAAGACTATTGCCGACATCTCCGACAAGGACCGCATCGCGGTGCCGGCGGTAGGCGTTTCGGTGCAGTCGCGCTTCCTGCAGTACGCCGCTGCCCAACAGTGGGGCGACAAGGAATACAACCGGCTCGACAAGTTTACCTTGGCGGTACCGCACCCAGACGCCACTGCCGCGTTGCTGGCCGGCGGCACCGAACTGAACGGGCACTTCTCCAATCCGCCGTTCCAAGATCAGGTACTGGCCAACAAGAACGTGCACGTGGTGCTCAACAGCTATGACCTGCTCGGCCCCAACTCGCCGACGTTGCTGTTTGCCACCGAAAAATTCCGCAAGGACAACCCAAAAACCTACAAGGCCTTTGTCGACGCCCTGGCCGAAGCGGCAGACTTCGCCCAGAACGATAAGGCAGCCGCTGCCGATACCTACATCCGCGTGACCAAGGCCAAGATCGACCGCGACGCGCTGATCAAGCTGATCGACAACCCGCAATACGAGTTCACAATCACGCCAAAGAATACCTACAAGCTGGCCGATTTCCTGTATCGGGTCGGCGCCATCAAGCACAAGCCCGAATCGTGGAAGGACTATTTCTTCCAGGATGAACGCCCGTTGCAGGGGAGCTGAGCGATCATGACCGCCCCTTTGCCAGGCCACGCGGCCAGCAACCTGAGCCGTGTCGCCACACCGCCTTTGCTCAAGGTGGACAACCTCAGCCTCGAATACCGCACCGCGCAGCGCGTGGTGCGCGCTACTCACCAAGTCAGCTTCGAAGTCGACCTTGCCGACCGTTTTGTGTTGCTCGGGCCGTCCGGTTGCGGCAAGTCCACCTTGCTCAAGGCAGTAGCCGGGTTCATTGCGCCCGAGGAAGGGCAGATGCTGTTGCAGGGCCAGGCGATCCGCGGCCCAGGGCCTGACCGTATTGTGGTGTTCCAGGAGTTCGACCAGCTGCCACCGTGGAAAACGGTCAAGCAGAATGTCATGTTCCCGCTACTGGTGTCGGGCCAGCTAACACGTGCCGAGGCCCAGGAGCGAGCGCTGCATTACCTGGACAAGGTCGGCCTGGCGGCTTTCGCCGATGCCTACCCACACACTTTGTCGGGCGGCATGAAAGCTCGCGTAGCGATTGCTCGCGCCTTGGCCACGCAGCCGAAGATCCTGCTGATGGACGAGCCGTTTGCTGCTCTGGACGCCCTGACCCGGCGAAAGATGCAGGAAGAATTGCTGTCGTTATGGGAGGAAGTCCGCTTCACCTTGCTGTTCGTGACCCACTCCATCGAAGAAGCACTGGTGGTCGGCAACCGCATCCTGTTGCTGTCGCCCCACCCAGGGCGGGTGCGTGCTGAGGTGCACAGCCATCAGTATGACCTGGGCAGCTTGGGCGGGAGTGACTTCCAGGCCAGTGCCCGGCGCATTCACCGCTTGCTGTTCGACGAGGCGGATACGCCCGAGCCGCATGAAGGTCTTGGCTTCAACGATATTCGCGTTGCTTACTGAAGGAGTCTCAGCCATGACCACTACCCCTTTACGCCGGGAATATGAAGTGCAACTGCAGCCCCTGCTCAGTGTGCCTGTGGAGCGGCAATTACCCTTGGCCCAGCGCCTGTGGCAGCAGGGCTGGCTGCGCAAGGCGGCACTTCTGTTGGTTATCGCCGTACTCTGGGAGGCGGTCGCCCGCTATCAGAGCAATGACTTGCTGCTGCCCGGCTTCTTGCAAACCGCCGTGGCCCTCTGGGACGGCCTGGTCAGTGGCGAGCTGCTGGCCAAGGTCGGGGTTTCGCTGGTAATCCTGATCAAAGGGTATGTGCTGGGTATCGTCCTTGCCTTCGGCCTGACCAGTCTGGCCGTTTCGACCCAATTGGGGCGTGACTTGCTGGGCACGCTGACCTCGATGTTCAACCCACTGCCGGCCATCGCGCTGTTGCCACTGGCCTTGCTGTGGTTCGGCCTGGGTGATAACAGCTTGATCTTCGTGCTGGTGCATTCGGTGCTCTGGGCGCTGGCGCTCAACACCTACGCTGGGTTCCTCGGCGTGTCCGAGACCCTGCGCATGGCAGGCCGCAACTATGGCCTGAAAGGTCTGCGGCTAGTGCTGTACATCCTGGTGCCGGCGGCCTTGCCATCGATCCTGTCGGGTTTGAAGATCGGTTGGGCATTTGCCTGGCGCACCCTGATCGCTGCTGAGCTGGTGTTCGGGGCCAGCAGTGGCAAAGGCGGGCTTGGCTGGTACATCTTTCAGAATCGCAACGAGCTGTATACCGACAAGGTGTTTGCCGGGTTGGCGGTGGTGATCCTGATTGGTCTGCTGGTAGAAGGACTGGTGTTCAATACCCTTGAGCGGCTGACCGTGCGGCGCTGGGGGATGCAGCGCTGACCTGTACCGGCCCGGACGCCGGCAAGCCAGCGCCTAAGGTCGGCGACAATCTTGCTTGCGGCGTTTGGCGTGCCCGAGCTGGCTTGACGGGGATAGGGGCAGTACAGGCTACAGCTTCTGGTACTGCGCAGCCGCATTGCTCAGGGTTTTGCCAATCTCCTCGCGTAACCCCGTCGGCTGCTCCACCACCACCCCATCACCCTGGCTCAACAGCCACCAGCGCAGCGGCCAGCCATCGCTGACCGTGGCTCGCAGCCGGTGCCCATGCTCCAGCGCCGTCAGCTGCATGTCGCTGCTCAGCGGCGCTTCGCGCAACTGCCGCGCCAATGCATCCCTGATCCACGCCACCAACTCCACGCCCTCCCCCTGGGCCGGTTGCAATGCATCGCCGCGCAAGTGGCTCAACAAGTCGAAATTACCGCGCAGTTCGCCCACGGCACTGGCCGCCCAGTGCCAGCCGAACGGTATGCTCTTGTCATTGCGCTCCAGCGGAAAAATCAACGAAAGCTCATTCAGGTCGCGTTCAACGGTACGCTTGCTGACAGTGAAGCCCACGTCGCGCAGGCGCCACACCAGCTCGGCGCTGGTAATGCCCGGGGAGCGACTGGGTAGCTGACGCAGCAGCGCCCATTGACGGCTGAGGGTGGCGCGAGTGGTGGCGAACGGCAAAAGATAACGTCCTTGTCTAGGCTTGCCGTCATAGCATGGCGGCAGGCGAGGGGCATGGCAATTGGCCACGACCTGCTCAGATCAAGTAAGTCGCATTTGGTTGCCTGGTGCCGAATCGTTCGCGACAGGTTTTGACGTGACATCACGCAGAATCACGCCTCATCACAGCCGAAGGTTGGGGTTGTGCGTCGTTCAATGAGGATGAACATGTCTGCTGCCAGCAATATCCATTCGCTGCTTGCCCGCCTTTTGCCCGAACGGGTCATCGCCGCCCCGGCACCGGCCGGCAGGCGGCATCGGTTGTTCGCCGGGGTAGGCTTGCCCAGCCAGCGCTCGCTGCTGATCAACCGCCTGGACGAAGCCAGTGACCTGCAGGCGGTTTACGCCGACCTGCGCCGCCAGGCATTGCAAGGTAGCGTAGCGGCACTCAACGACCTCGGCTGGATCTGGCTCAACGGCAAGTATTGGCGCGCTGACACCGTGTTGGCCGGGCACCTGTTGCGCATGGCGGCACTGCAGGGCAATGCTGCTGCGTGGTTCAACCTGGGGCAGCAGCATTACTTCGGCAAGGGTATCGACCCCTCCTATGCCCAGGCGGCGGATTGCTACCGGCAGGCCTTCGAGCGCGGCATGCTGCATGCCGCGGCGGCCCTGGGTGACCTGTATGAAGAAGAAGTGTGCGATGGCGAGCAGCAATGGCAGGTAGACCTGGTGCAGGCCTACCAGTGGTTCATGCGCGGGGCCGAGCGTGGCGAAGCGCGTTGCCGCTTCGAGGTGGGTTATCGCTTGATGCACGGGTTGTACGTGGAACCCGACATCAAGGCTGCATCGTACTGGCTGGAACTGGCGGCAGCCGCAGGGGTGGTACAGGCGGCCGAAGAGCTGGCGGTGCATTTCAGCAGCCGTGACAGCGTGCGCTACCTGCAGTGGCGCGACCGCGCCTTGCAGATGGGCAGCACACTCGCCCTGACCATGAAGCTGGAAGACCAGATACACCCCTGATTCCCCCGCTCGCACAGGCGACCACAGGCTGCAGTATGTGTGCAATACCTGTGGGAGCCGGCTTGCCGGCTATAGGGCCAGCACAGGCAATACACCCTCCAGCATGCACAACCATTCATCCATACCCCTCGTCACCCGCTGTTGACGACAGGGGGAGGTATGAGCGTATATTGATAGTTAGCAAACTATGAATATACCTGGATACTGTTCATGTCCCTTGATCTCCTGCGCCTGCAGGTCAGCAGTGGCATGGTAGTTGCGGCTCGCCATTGGCGGCGCATCTGCCATTGCGCGTTGACCAGTTACGGCATCTCCGAGGCCTGCGCTGCGCCGCTGCTGATGATCGTGCGCCTCGGCGACGGTGTGCATCAGGTAGCGGTGGCCCAGGCAGCCGGCCTGGAAAGCCCGTCACTGGTACGCCTGCTCGACCAACTGTGCAAGGCCGGCCTGGTCTGCCGCAGTGAAGACCCCCTCGACCGTCGCGCCAAGGCCCTGAGCCTCACCGCAGAAGGCCGCCGCTTGGCCGAAGCTATCGAAGCCGAACTGGTGCGCGTGCGCAGGGATGTGCTGCAAGGCATCGATCAGGCTGACCTGGAAGCCGCCTTGCGCGTGCTGCGCGCCTTCGAGGCTGCCGGCCTGGGCGGTGCAGGCGGGGTGGCATGAGCGGCTTCTTCAGCTCGGTCCCCCCGGCGCGGGACTGGTTCTACGGTGTGCGCACCTTCGCGGCCTCGATGATCGCCCTGTACATTGCCCTGCTCATGCAGTTGCCGCGGCCCTACTGGGCCATGGCCACGGTGTACATCGTTTCCAGCCCCTTCGTTGGCCCAACCAGCTCCAAGGCGCTGTACCGTGCCGTGGGCACCTTGCTCGGTGCCGGGGGGGCGGTCCTCCTGGTGCCACCGCTGGTACAGTCGCCGTTGCTGCTGAGCATTGCCATCGCCCTGTGGACCGGCACCCTGCTGTTCCTTTCGCTGAACCTGCGCACGGCCAACAACTACATGCTGATGCTGGCCGGCTACACCTTGCCGATGATCGCACTGGCGGTTGTGGATAACCCCCTGGCGGTGTTTGAGGTCGCGTCTTCCCGCGCCCAGGAAATCTGCCTGGGGATTGTCTGCGCAGCCGTCGTTGGCGCCATTTTCTGGCCTCGCCGGCTGGCCCCAGTGGTGGTCGGCGCCACCGGCAACTGGTTTACCGAGGCCCTTAATTACAGCGATACCTACCTGGCCCGCGCTGGCAGCACCGACAAGGTCGGCGGCATGCGCGGGGCGATGGTCACCACCTTCAACTCGCTGGAGCTGATGATCGGCCAGCTCGGCCACGAAGGGGCTGGCCCGCACACCCTGAAAAACGCCCGTGAGCTGCGTGGGCGGATGATTCACCTGCTGCCGGTCATCGATGCGCTCGATGATGCGCTGGTTGCACTGGAGGGCCGCGCCCCGGCTCAGTTCGCCCAGTTGCAGCCTGTGCTCGCCAGCGCTCGCGAATGGCTGCAAGGGACTGCCGCCAGCGCTTCTGTCGCCCGCTGGGCTGCGCTGCACGAGCAGATCGAGCGCCTGCAGCCCGCTGCCGCCATGCTCGACCAGCGCGCCGAGCTGCTGTTATCCAACGCCCTGTACCGGCTGACCGAATGGGCCGACCTGTGGCAGGACTGCTGCACCTTGCAACATGCCCTGCGCACCGACGATGCCACGCCCTGGCGGGCCGTGTACCGGCACTGGCGCCTGGGCCGCCTGACACCGTTCTTCGACCGTGGCCTGATGCTGTACTCGGTGGCCACCACGGTGCTGGCGATCATCGTCGCTTGTGGCCTGTGGATTGGCCTGGGCTGGAACGACGGCGCCAGCGCGGTAATTCTCGCGGCCGTGTCGTGCAGTTTCTTCGCGGCCATGGACGACCCGGCACCGCAGATCTACCGGTTCTTCTTCTGGACCTTGCTGTCGGTGATCTTCTCCAGCCTGTACCTGTTCCTGGTGCTGCCCAACCTGCACGACTTCCCGATGCTGGTGCTGGCCTTTGCCGTGCCGTTCATCTGCGTCGGCACCCTGACCGTGCAACCGCGTTTTTACCTGGGCACGTTGCTGACCATCGTCAACACCTCGACTTTCATCAGCATCCAGGGCGCCTATGATGCCGACTTCTTCACCTTCCTGAATTCCAACCTGGCCGGCCCTGTCGGCCTGCTGTTCGCCTTCATCTGGACGTTGGTCATGCGCCCCTTTGGGGTAGAGCTGGCTGCCAAGCGCATGACCCGCTTCGCCTGGCGCGACATTGTCGAAATGACCGTGCCGGCGACCCTGGCCGAACACCGCAAGCTTGGCGTGCAGATGCTCGACCGCTTGATGCAGCACCTGCCGCGCCTCTCGCAAACGGGCCAGGACAGCGGTGTAGCACTGCGTGACCTGCGTGTTGGGTTGAACCTGCTCGACTTGCTGGCCTACCTGCCGCGCGCTGGTCGGCAGGCCCGTGAGCGGCTCAATACCGTGGTTGCCGAAGTGGGTGCGCACTACGCCGCCTGCCTGCACGCTGGCCAGCGCCTGCATGCGCCGGCTGCGCTGCTGCGCAACATGGAGCGGGCGCGGCTGGCGCTGAACCTGGATGAACTGTACGAGCGTGGCGATGCCCGCACCCACCTGCTGCATGCGCTGAGCGGCCTGCGCCTTGCCCTGCTGCCAGGTGTGGAGGTGATGCTCGAACCCGCCGAACAACTGCAACTGCCTGCCGGCCTCGACGGAGCGCCCCTGTGATTGGTGAACTGGATATCAGCGGGGTGTTCCTGCCCACGCTGTTGGTGATGATGCTTGGCACCTACCTGCTGTTCCTTGGGTTGCACGCGGTGCTGGTGCGCATGCATTTCTACCGCCTGGTCTGGCACCGGGCGTTGTTCAACGTTGCCCTGTATGCCGTGCTGCTTGGCGCGGTGGACCACTTTTGCCGAAACCTGATGCTGCCATGAAAAAACCTTTGCTGACCCTGGGCCGTGTGGTCCTGACCTTGCTGGTAGTGACCTTCGCCGCCGTGCTCGTGTGGCAGATGGTCGTCTACTACATGTTTGCACCCTGGACGCGTGACGGCCATATCCGCGCCGACGTGATCCAGATCGCCCCCGATGTGTCGGGCTTGATCCAGAAAGTCGAGGTGCACGACAACCAGACAGTCAAGCGCGGCGACGTGCTGTTCACCATCGACCAGGACCGCTTCACCCTGGCCCTGCGCCAGGCCAAGGCCACCCTCGGCGAGCGCCAGGAAACCCTGGCCCAGGCCTCCCGCGAAGCACAGCGCAACCGCAAGCTGGGCAACCTGGTGGCGGCCGAGCAACTGGAGGAAAGCCAGTCCCGCGTGGCCCGCGCCCGCTCGGCCGTCAGCGAGGCACAGGTGGCAGTCGATACCGCCCAGCTCAACCTCGACCGCTCGGTGGTACGCAGCCCGGTGGACGGTTACCTGAACGACCGTGCGCCGCGTAACCACGAATTTGTCACCGCCGGCCGCCCGGTGCTGTCGGTGGTCGACAGTGCCTCGTACCACGTCGACGGTTACTTCGAAGAAACCAAGCTTGGCGGCATCCACCTCGGCGATGCCGTGGATATCCGCGTGATGGGCGACAACACCCGCCTGCGCGGCCATGTGCAGAGCTTTGCCGCCGGCATCGAAGACCGCGACCGCAGCAGCGGCGCCAACCTGCTGCCCAACGTCAACCCGGCGTTCAGCTGGGTGCGCCTGGCCCAGCGTATTCCGGTGCGCATTGCGTTTGATGAAGTGCCAGAGGACTTCCGCATGATCGCCGGGCGTACCGCCACGGTGTCGATCATCGAGGGCCAGCACCCATGAAACAGCTCATCCTGGCTGGCCTGTGCCTGTCGCTGGGGGCCTGCATGATGGTCGGCCCCGACTATGAGGTGCCGAAGGACGCGGCGGTGCAACGCAGCGACCTTAATGGCCCGCTGCGCCAGGATGCCGACAGCGTGGTTTCGGCGCCGGTGCCCGAGGACTGGTGGCAGCTGTATCAGGATCAACGGCTGAACGAGCTGGTGCGCCAGGCCCTGAGTGCCAATACCGAGCTGCGCGTAGCCGCGGCCAACATCGCCAAGGCCCGCGCCCAGGTCGAAGTGGCCGAGTCGCAAGGTGGCTTCAACGGCGGCGTCAAACTGGGTGCCCAGCGCTTGCAGGAGTCTGGCGAAGCTTTCCTGCAACCTGAGAAGGTGCCGGTGGCCAACATTGGCGAGGCCATCATCAGCGCTTCGTATCAGTTCGACCTGTGGGGCACGTTCAAGCGTGGTACCGAGGCTGCAAAGGCCAATGCAGACGCGGTGCAGGCTGCTGCCGATACCGCCCGCATCACCTTGGTGGCCGACGTGGTCAAGGCGTATACCCAAGTGTGCTCGGCCAACGAGGAATACCACATCGCCCGCCAGTCGCTCGACTTGCAGGAGCAAAGCGTAAAGCTTAACCAGCGCTTGCGTGATGCAGGTCGTGGCGATGAAACCCAGGTCACCCGCTCGCAGACCCAGTTCAAGTCCTTGCGCGCCGAACTGCCGCGCTTCAAGGCCGAGCGTGAAACCGGCCTGTACACCTTGGCTGCGTTATTGGCCAAACCGGTAGACCAGTTGCCCGCCGGAACCGCCGATTGTGCCGAGCTGCCGCACCTGAACCAGTTGGTGCCGGTGGGCGACGGTGCTGCGTTGCTCAAACGCCGGCCTGATGTGCGCCAGGCCGAACGCCAGCTGGCCGCAGCAACTGCCTCTATCGGGGTTGCTACCGGCGCGCTGTACCCGGACATCAGCATCGGTGCCCAGGTGGGCACGATTGGTATTCTGGAAAACCTTGGTGAGCCGTCGACCAACCGCTGGGGTTTCGGCCCGCAGATCAGCTGGAGCATCCCCACCAACGGCACACGCGCCCGCATCCGCATGGCCGAAGCCTCTACGCAAGCAGCCTTGGCGAATTTCGACGGTGTGGTGCTGAACGCCATCCGCGAGACCCAGACTCGCCTGGCGCAGTACAGTGCCCTGCTGGACCGGCGTGACGCACTGGCCGAGGCAGAGAAGTCGGCCAAGGATGCGGCTGACCAGACGCACCGGTACTACCAGGCCGGGCGTGAGTCGTTCCTGGCGGACTTGCAGGCGACCCGCACCTATACTGACATGCGCGCGCAACTGGCAGCGGCCGATAGCCAAGTGGCGTTGGGGCAAATTGGTGTGTTCCTCGCCCTCGGTGGTGGCTGGAAGGACACCTTAAAGCCTTGAGGCCCAATCGCCGGCAAGC
>NZ_AEWE02000074.1:0-27963 GCF_000190455.2 Pseudomonas sp. TJI-51 | reverse complement strand
TGCCGGCGATAGGGCCGGAACAGACAAAAGCTGCAACACCCGCGTGACAAAATTTTCACATTGGTTTAAACAGAATCCGCACCCGCACAATGCTGCGTTGGCCCAGTGCCAGCGCCCTCTTCGCAACCCGCAATCCTAGGACCTTCCCATTCATGGCTAACACGGACGCCTTGAAGCAACGGGGCGCGCGAGCACCGTTCTCGCCCACCCTGAAATCCCACCTGGCCTACACGCTGCTCAGCGGCCTGGTGATCATGCTGATGCTCAGCCTCGTGCGCCTGGCGCTGTTGGTCTACAACAGCGATATGGTCGGCGATACCCCTTACTCCACCGTCGCCGAAGGCTTCATCAATGGCTTGCGCTTCGACCTGCGGGTGGTGGTGTACCTCAGCATTCCGCTGTTGCTGGCCATGCTCAGCCCCTGGGCCATGGCCCGGCGAGGGGTGTTCCGTTTCTGGCTGACACTCACCTCCAGCGTGGTGATGTTCCTTGGCCTGATGGAAATGGACTTCTACCGCGAGTTCCACCAGCGCCTCAACGGCCTGGTCTTCCAGTACATCAAGGAAGACCCGAAAACCGTACTGAGCATGCTCTGGTACGGCTTCCCGGTGGTGCGCTACCTGTTGGCCTGGGCTTTCGGCACCTGGCTGCTGAGCCTGCTGTTCAAGGGCATCGACCGCATCACCCGGGGCCAGGGCGCACAACGCGTGGCGCCGTGGTACAACCGCCTGGCCGTGTTCATGGTGGTCTTGCTGGTGGCCGTGGTCGCCGCCCGTGGCACGCTGCGCCAAGGCCCGCCAATGCGCTGGGGCGATGCGTTCACCACCGACTCCAACTTCGTCAACCAGCTGGGCCTGAACGGCACCCTGACCCTGATCGACGCCGCCAAGAGCCGCTTCGGCGAAGACCGCGCCAACATCTGGAAGCCGGTACTGGAGCAGGGCCTGGCCACCGAAACCGTGCGCAAGCAATTGCTGACGCCGAACGACACCCTGGTCGATGCCGACGAAGCTGCCGTGCGCCGCGACTTCCTGCCGCCGGCCGAGCGCACCCTGCCGGTCAAGAACGTGGTGGTGATCCTGATGGAAAGCTTTGCCGGCCACTCGGTCGGTGCGCTGGGTAGCCCGAACAACATCACCCCGTACTTCGACAAGCTGGCCAAAGAGGGCCTGCTGTTCGACCGCTTCTTCTCCAACGGCACGCACACCCACCAGGGCATGTTCGCCACCATGGCCTGCTTCCCCAACCTGCCGGGCTTCGAGTACCTGATGCAAACCCCGGAAGGCGGCCACAAGCTGTCGGGCCTGCCAGCCCTGCTCAGCGCCCGTGACTACGACGACGTCTACGTCTACAACGGCGACTTCGCCTGGGACAACCAGTCCGGGTTCTTCGGCAACCAGGGCATGACCACCTTCATTGGCCGCAACGACTTCGTCAACCCGGTGTTCTCTGACCCCACCTGGGGCGTGTCCGACCAGGACATGTTCGACCGCGGCAACGAGGAGCTGGCCAAGCACGATGGCAAGAAGCCGATCTATGCGTTGCTGCAGACCCTGTCCAACCATACCCCGTATGCGCTGCCCAAAGACCTGCCCGTCGAGAAGGTGACCGGCCAGGGCCGCCTGGACGAGCACCTGACCGCCATGCGTTATTCGGACTGGGCGCTGGGCCAGTTCTTCGAGAAGGCGCGCAAAGAGCCGTACTTCAAGGACACCCTGTTCGTGATCGTTGGCGACCACGGTTTCGGCAACCACCAGCAGGTCACCGAGCTGGACCTGGGCCGTTTCAATGTGCCGCTGCTGCTGATTGCCCCGGGCATTCAGGAGAAGTTCGGGGCGGTCAACCACACCGTGGGCACCCAGGTCGACATCGTGCCGACCATCATGGGCCGCCTGGGTGGCAAGGCCCGCCACCAGTGCTGGGGGCGCGACCTGCTCAACCTGCCTGAGGGCGACCAGGGCGTGGGCATGATCAAGCCGTCGGGCAGCGAACAGATCGTCGGCCTGGTACAGGGCGACCGCATTCTGATCGAGTCCAAGGACATGACCCCGCGCATGTACCGCTACCAGTTGGGCAGCGAGTTCAAGGCCGAGCTGATCGAAAGCCCCGACCAGCCGCAATTGCTCAAGCAGCTTGAAGCGTACATCCAGACTGCCACCAAGAGCCTGCTGGACAACACCGCCGGTGTGGTGCACGGCACGCCGAAGTAAAAGCTCGCGGGTCACCCGCTGCCACAGTGGCTGCGCCAGCTTCGTGCTGGCGCTACCCCTGCGGGCGGCCCTGGGTCGCGATGGGGGCCCCACGTTTCGGCGCCTGCCGCTTTCATCCTACTGAACATTCTCCCTGCCCCAAGGTCAGTTGTTCAGGCGTAACACACACCCTGTGTTCCTTGACTCAGAGGGTCCGTTAGATGAAAGAGTGGGAAGTCATTTTTGCCGACCAGAAGGGCGAACCGTCCACTCTGGTGTTGAAAGCCGAGCATCGTCCTAGCGAGGAGGAGGCGGCGAGGGCCATTCGTTCTCACCTGTTTCCGGTAATGGCCGAGCTGGACCTCAACGACTTCCAGGACCGCAGCATTTCCCCCACTGCACGCTGGCTGCGTGAGCACAGCGGCGTAATGATCAAAAGCATTGAGGAACAGCCCTAACCCACACGTTTGCGTGGTGCCTTGGCAGGCGCTACGCTGTCAGCAGGTGCTCGCCTAATATGCGGGCTGGCACCGCATACATTCGCGTCTTGCATCAGCTCGTACTGCCCGGCCGCTGCCGGCAGGTGCGCAGTAGCACGGAAAGTCTATCCATTGCATTATTCAGGAGGACGTTTCATGAGCAGCCAGAACGACGATATCAGCAGCGACGTCCTGCGCCAGATGAAAGCAGGCGGTTTCGACTTCACCCAGATCCACCCTATCGAGTTCTATGCCGTATTCCCCGACGAAGCCGGGGCGCGCCGTGCTGCCAGGCAGTTTCGCGGCGAATCGCTCAATGCCCAGGTGAAGGAGGGCGACGGTGGCTGGCACCTGGAACTGAGCAAGGTCATGTATGCCACCTATTGTGGGATTGGCGACTTCGAAGAGGCCTTCGAGCAGTTGGTGACGCCCTATGGCGGCGAGGTGGAGGGTTGGGGGGTCAAGCACGAGCGGCTCACGGCCTAGCAGCCCTGCGTGGCCATCACCTCAGGCACACCCGCGCCAGGCAGGGGCGGGTTTACCCTAAGCAGCCACTAACGCTTGCGCTTGGCCATATGCTGCAAATAGTCCAGCAGCGCATCCAGCTCCTTGTTGCTCAGCACGCTTTCGGCAAAGCCCGGCATCTTCGCCTGTGGCCACTGCCGCAGGCTTTGCGGGTCGCGGATCAACATGCGCAAATAACCCGGCTGAAAGTATTCGGTGGGGTTGTGCGGCACATTCAAGTCCGGCCCAACCTGCGCATCCCCCGCACCGTTCAGGCGGTGGCAGGCCATGCAGTTTTGCTGGAACAGGGCAAAGCCCTGGCGTACCGGGCTGTCGGCCGGTAGCGCCGGGTCGGGCAGCAGTGCCGGGTACCGCTGGGCTACCGGGGCGAGCTGGCGCAAGGTTGCGATCTGGAACGGCCATTGCTCCGGGCGTATACCGCCGGCCTGCGCTGCTGTCCACACCAGGTAGAACGGCCCTGCGCCAGGTTTGCCTGCACCCAGCGGTGGCCAAGGTTGGTTGGGGTCTTCCACGGCCAGCCAGGCCTGCGCCGGGCCTTTCTGCAACAGCGGCGCAGCGGGCATTTCTGCGGCAAAACCGTCCAGCGCTACCGCCTGCAGGTGGTCGCTGGCGGTAACGCCAGGCAACAGTGCAGCCAACGGCACCGCCCGGTACTGCATGGGGCGGTTGTAGGCTACGTCCTGCTCGATGCGGATGGTCTGCGCTTGCGGGTGGCTGAGCAGTTCGTCGCTGCTCCACTGGCGCTGGGTAGCGCCGAGTTCAAGGTGCAGTTGTGCCGCCGACAGTGGCAGGCTCAGCAGCAGCGCAAGCAGGGCAAGGCAATGGCGCATGGGTACACTCCGACCAAAGAGGCCAGCAGGTTACCTGCGCACTGCCCGTTGACGCCACTGCTGCAGTCAGCCGAACAACCTTGTCAGGTTCGGCACGATCAGCAGCAATGTAGTGGCGAATAAAATAAGCCCGGCTTGGCGAATTTTCGAATGTCTGAACATGGCGGACCGCCTTCTTGTTGTTATTCCTGAGTACCCGTTGGCTTCCTTGTCGCGCTTCGGGTCGATCGCAGTAGCGTGGTGTGGCGCCTTAACTGCCTGCCTTTTATGAGTGGATATACAACCAACAGTAGGGCGTGCGTTATCCATGTTCGAGAACTCTTTGTTCTAGTAGTCGAGACTTTCAGGCCTCATGGCTATGAGGCCATGTGCCATCTCGCTAGCATGCTCTCGCTAGACGGTGGCGCAGCCATCCATAGGGCGCCGACAAAATGTGACCGTTCGTCAGTGCCGCCTACTTGCTTGTACGTGCCTTTCGCGTCAGGCTCTACAGCAGATTCCCACCCATGTCGTTCAGGACTAATCCTATGTCGTTACGCATCTGCATCCTTGAGACCGATGTTCTGCGGCCGGAATTGACGGCGCAATACCAGGGCTACGGCAGGATGTTCGAGCAGCTGTTCTCGCGGCAGCCAATTGCCGCAGAGTTTCGTGTGTACAACGTGATGAACGGCGATTACCCCGCCGACAGCGAAGTGTTCGATGCCTACCTGGTCACGGGCAGCAAGGCAGACTCGTTTGGTACCGATGCCTGGATCCAGACGCTGAAGGCCTACCTGTTGAAGCTTTACGCGCGTGGCGAGAAATTGCTGGGTGTGTGTTTTGGCCACCAGTTGCTTGCGTTGACCCTGGGTGGCAAGGCCGAGCGTGCCGACAAGGGCTGGGGCGTGGGCATTCACCGCTACTCGCTGGCGGCGCACGCCCCGTGGATGGACCCTGAGGTGTCGGAGCTGACCTTGCTGATCAGCCACCAGGACCAGGTGACCGAACTGCCGGAAGGCGCCACGGTCATTGCCTCCAGCGATTTCTGCCCGAATGCGGCGTATCACATCCGCGACCAGGTGCTGTGCTTCCAGGGCCACCCGGAGTTTGTCCACGACTACTCCCGCGCGCTGCTCGATGCGCGCCAGGAATACCTGGGCGACGAGGTGTACCAGAAGGCGGTGGCCAGCCTGGCCAGCGAGCACCAGGGCGACCTGGTGGGCGAGTGGATGTTGCGGTTCATCCAGCAGCCGGTGACCAAACACGACGCGGCGTAATGGCCGGGGGCTGCTGCACAGCAGCCCGATCGTGCCCCACGGCCGCCCCGGGGCTCAGCGCCCCATCATGTCCCGGACCATGCGCTGCTGCTCCATGATCTCGCGTTGGCGCTGGTCAATCTGCGAAGCCAGCGGGAAATTCCCGCCGGCCCGGCGCTTGGCGTAATCCAGCTGCTGGATCGCCTGGTCAAAGTCCCCCACCAAGGTGAAGTACTCTGCCCGCGCCCGGTGCAAGCCGATGGTATTGCCCGACAAACCGCGCACCTCGGCCATGTCGTACCACACGTCCGGATCATCCGGCCGGCTTTTCACCAGCTCGTCCAGCACTTTCTCGGCTTCGGCAGGCTTGTTCAGCTTCACCAGCAAATCGGCGCGCACTTGTTTCAGCGGGTAGTTGCCGGGGTATAGCTGCTGCATGCGCTCGGCGCGCTGCTGGGCATCGGCCAGGCGATTGTTGGTGATGTCCAGGTCAATCTGCGCCAGGTTGTAGGTGATGTCGTTGGGCGCCTTGGCCAGTAGCGGCTTGAGCATTTCCCGCGCTTCGTTCAGCTGGCCGCCCTTGATCTGCGCCAGGGCCAGGCCATAGCGTGCAGCATCGAGTTTGGGGTCTTCGTCGAGCTGGGCACGGAAGCGCTTGGCCGCCAGCCCCGGGGTGCCTTCGTAGATAAGCGCCACGCGGGCGCGAATCAGCTGGTAGCGTGCGCTGTCTTCGATACCGCCCGGTGGCGCCTGGTCGGCGCGGTTGCGGGTGTCGGCGATCCGCGACTCGGTCACCGGGTGAGTCAGCAGAAACTCCGGTGGCTTGGCGTCATAGCGATACTGGCGGGCCAGGCGCTCGAACATGGTTGGCATGTTGCGTGGGTCGTAGCCGGCCTTTTCCAGGTTCAGGATGCCGATGCGGTCCGCTTCCTGTTCATTTTGCCGCGAGAACCGGCGCTGCTCCTGAATGGCCGCCGCCTGGGTGCCGGCGATCATGCCGATGCCGGCGTCGCCAGCGCCCCCCGCCGCCAGTACGATCCCGGCCAGCAGCGCTGCCATCATCGGCAGTTGCATGCGTTGCTGGGCCTCGACGCCGCGGGCGAAGTGGCGTTGCGACAAGTGCGCCAGTTCGTGCGCCAGCACCGAGGCGTATTCGCCTTCCGTCTGTGCGTTGAGGAACAGCCCGCCGTTGACCCCCACAATGCCCCCGGGCGCAGCGAAGGCGTTGAGCTCGCGGCTGTCGATGAGGATGAACTCCAGGCGCCGGTCCTGCAGCTGGCTGGTCTCGGCCAGCTTGTACACGCTGGTTTCGACATAGTCCTTGAGTTGCGGGTCGTTGAGCTGGTTGACCTGGCCGCGCAACAGGCTCAGCCAGGCGCGGCCGAGCTGGTGTTCCTGCTGCGGTGAGACGATCGCGGAGCTGGCGTCACCCAGTGATGGCAGGTCGTCAGCATGGCCGGGGAGGGCCAACAGGCAGGCCAGCGTCAGCAGGGTAGGGCGCAGTAGTTTCATGCACGAAGCTCGCGTCGGTGTCAAAGATAGCTACTGTAGCGGGCTCACACGTTGGCGACCAGTGGCGCTATCCTAGGCAGCCCTGCCAACAAGCAGTCTGGCAATGCCTTTGGAGACCCTGCAATGAGTGACACCCTGACCTGCGACGCCGTACTCGACGCCAGCGGGCTGAATTGCCCTTTGCCGCTGCTCAAGGCCAAGATGGAGCTCAACCGCCTGGCCAGCGGCGCGGTGCTCAAGGTGATCGCCACCGACACCGGCTCGCAGCGCGACTTCCGCACTTTCGCCACGTTGGCCGGTCATACCCTGCTGCAGGAAACGGCCGAGGCCGGCACCTACACCTACTGGCTGCGCAAGGCCTGAGTCTTTACCAAGGATCGTCAATGTTCAAAGTGCTTCGCGACTGGGTGCAGCGCTACTTCTCCGATGAAGAAGCGGTGGTGCTGGCGGTCTTGCTGTTCCTGGCGTTCACGGCCGTGCTAACCCTGGGTGGCATGCTCGCGCCGGTGCTGGCGGGCATGGTGCTGGCGTTCCTCATGCAAGGCCTGGTCAATGCCCTGGAGCGCTTGCGGGTGCCCACGCGGTTGGCAGTGATGCTGGTATTTGCCCTGTTCATGGGGGCGCTGGCGCTGTTCATGCTGGTGTTGGTGCCGCTGTTGTGGCACCAGCTGATCACCCTGTTCAACGAGCTACCGGGCATGCTCGGCAAGTGGCAGTCGTTGTTGCTGTTGTTGCCCGAGCGTTACCCGCACCTGGTGTCGGACGAGCAGGTGCTGCATGCCATCGAATCGGTGCGCGGTGAAATCGGCAAGTTTGGCCAATGGGCGCTGACATTCTCGCTGTCCAGCCTGCCATTGCTGGTCAATGCCATGATCTACCTGGTGCTGGTGCCGATCCTGGTGTTCTTCTTCCTCAAGGACCGCGAACTCATCGGCCGCTGGGTCAGTGGCTACCTGCCACGCCAGCGCACCCTGCTGAACCGGGTGGGTAGCGAGATGAACCGGCAGATCGCCAACTACATCCGTGGCAAGGGCATCGAGATCCTGATCTGTGGCATTGCCACCTACATCGCGTTCATCAGCCTCGGGCTCAATTATGCCGCGCTGCTGGCGTTGCTGGTGGGGCTGTCGGTGGTGGTGCCCTATGTGGGCGCGGTAGTGGTAACGGTGCCGGTCACGCTGATTGCACTGTTCCAATGGGGCTGGGGCGATCAGTTCATCTACCTGATGACGGTGTACGCGATCATCCAGGCGCTGGATGGCAACGTGCTGGTGCCGCTGCTGTTTTCCGAGGCCGTGAGCCTGCACCCGGTGGCGATCATTTGCGCGGTGTTGTTGTTTGGCGGGCTGTGGGGGTTCTGGGGGATCTTCTTCGCCATCCCGCTGGCGACCCTGATCAAGGCTGTGCTGGATGCCTGGCCGCGGCAGGAGCCTATTGTGTCACCGATGCTGTAAATTTGGGGCTGCTTTGCAGCCCATCGCGACACAAGGCCGCTCCTACAGGGATCCGCGATTTCCGATGATGCCGGCCCGGCCCCGCAGTACTGCCGGCCGCCCCCGCCCGGCGTAGGAGCGGCCTCATGTCGCGTAAGGGGCGCCAAGCGCCCCCAACGATCTCAAGCCTTGTTCAGTGCCTGAGCTGCTGCCAACACGGCATCCACATGCCCGGGCACCTTCACCCCACGCCATTCCTGGCGCAGCACACCGTCCTTGTCGACCAGGAAGGTGCTGCGATCCACGCCCATGTACTCCTTGCCATACAGCTTCTTCAGCTTGATCACGTCGAACAGCTGGCACAGGGCCTCGTCCTTGTCGCTGATCAGCTCGAACGGGAAGCCTTGCTTGGCCTTGAAGTTCTCGTGCGACTTGAGGCCGTCACGCGACACGCCGAACACCACGGTGTTGGCTGCGGCAAAGGCTTCATGCTGGTCGCGGAAGCCCTGGCCTTCGGTGGTGCAGCCCGGGGTGCTGTCCTTCGGGTAGAAGTACAGCACCACCTGCCGGCCCTTGAGGTCGGCCAGGCTCACGGTTTGCCCGCCGGTGGCCTGGGCCTGGAAGTGCGCTACAGGTTGGTCGAGTGCTACAGCCATGATCGCTTCCTTACATTGGGTTCTGTGGGCGCCATGGCTCGATCAGCGCATCGAGGTTCAGGGCGTCGGCAAAGTCCAGGAACTGGTCACGCAACCAGCTGATTTGCGTGCCGGCCGGCAAAATGACGGTGAACTGGGCATTGAGCATGCTGCTGCCGGTCTGCGGCGCCAGGTAGGTATCGCACGTCATGGCTTCCAGCTCGACGCGGTGGTCGAGGAAGAACTGGCACAGCTCGTTGATGATGTCCGGGCGGTAGGCGGCGCTGACGTAGGCTACATAAGGCAGGGCCTGCGGGCGTACCTCCTGGTCGGCGCTGCGCACCACGTCCAAGGTCAGGCCGTGCTTCTTGCCCAGGCTTGGCAACATGGCTTCAAGGCGGGCCAGGGCGTCCCAGCTGCCGCCTACCTGCAGCACCAGGGCGCTGGTTTCGCCGTGGCGGCTCAGGCGCGAGGTAACCACCGCGCAGCGGTTTTCGAAGGCAGCGCGGCTGAGGACGTTGGCCAGTTCCATGGGGTTGGGCCCCAAGGCACTGATGACGAGGAATTGTTCGCGGACGGTGGGGGTGGACATGCAGCATTCCTAAAGCGATGAGCGGTCGGTACAGGACGGGAGAAAGCCTCCAGTCGGCAGGGCCCGGGGCTCGCATGCGAGGTCTTGGACGCTGGCCGGGAGCAAGGTCGACGGCCCGGCGGGCCGCGCTGCACCGATCAAAGCATCAAGGGTAGCGAAATAAGGCGCCGAGGGGAATGCTCCGCCCGCCTGCTTCGCTTGTGCAAGGCCGATGCCCCCAGTACCATTACCGCTCTCTTTTTCCGGCAGGAGCAGTTACATGATTGCGGGCAGTATGGTGGCATTGGTCACACCCATGGATGCACAAGGGCGTGTTGACTGGGGCAGCCTCGACAAACTTGTAGACTTCCACCTGGAAAACGGCACCCATGCGATCGTCGCTGTCGGCACCACCGGTGAGTCGGCCACGCTCGATGTCGAAGAGCACATCCTGGTCATCAAGCATGTGGTCGAGCGCGTCAAGCGCAGCAACAAGCCCATCCCGGTCATCGCCGGTACCGGTGCCAACTCCACTGCCGAAGCCGTGCACCTGACCCAGAACGCCAAGAATGCCGGCGCCGATGCCTGCCTGCTGGTGGTGCCGTACTACAACAAGCCAACGCAAGAAGGCCTGTACCAGCACTTCAAGCACATTGCCGAAGCCGTCGACATCCCGCAGATTCTCTACAACGTGCCGGGCCGCACCTCCTGCGACATGCAGGCCGAGACCGTGATCCGCCTGTCGACTGTGCCGAACATCATCGGTATCAAGGAAGCCACCGGCGACCTGGCCCGTGCCAAGGCCATCCTGGAAGGCGTTGCCAGCGACTTCATCGTCATGTCTGGCGATGACCCGACCGCTGTCGAGTTGATCCTGATGGGCGGCAAGGGCAACATCTCCGTCACCGCCAACGTCGCCCCGCGCGAAATGGCCGATATGTGCGAGGCCGCCCTTGCGGGCGATGCCGAGAAGGCCCGCGCTATCAACGAAAAACTCATGCCACTGCACAAAGAGCTGTTCTGCGAAGCCAACCCCATCCCGGTGAAGTGGGCGCTCGTTGAAATGGGCCTGATGAAAAAGGGTATTCGCCTGCCGCTGACCTGGCTCAGCGAAGGTTGCCACGACAAAGTCCGTACTGCCTTGCGCCAGTCCGGCGTACTGGTTTAAGAGGAAGTACACCGCATGAAGCGACTGGCTGGTCTTTCTGCCCTTGCCCTGATTATCTCCAGCACCAGTGGGTGTGGCTGGCTGTGGGGCGAGGATGGCTATTTCCGCGACCGCGGCAGCGACTACCTGCAGGCGCACCCTACCGCGCCCATGCAGCTGCCGCCGGACGCCAGCAACGTCAAGCGGCTCGACCCGCTGTTGCCAATTCCGCGTAACGTCGCCGATGACAACGTCACGGGCGAGTACGAAGTGCCGCGGCCGCAACCGTTGACCGGTGGCGCTGGCCAGGTCACCGACTACAGCCTGCAGCGCAGCGGTAGCAGCCGTTGGGTGCTGGCCCAGCACTCGCCGGCCGAGGTGTGGCCGGTGGCCCGCCAGTTCTTCGAGGACAACGGCTTCCGTATCGACGAAGAGCGCCCGCAGACCGGTGAATTCAACACCAGCTGGCAGCGCTTCGACGAGCTGTCGGCATCGCTCGGCCAGCGCCTGGCCAGCACTGCCAGCAGCGCTGACAGCGAAGTGCGCGTACGTGTGCGCATGGAGCCTGGCGTGCAACGCAACACCTCCGAGGTGTATGTGGTCAGCGTCGAGCGCCCGGCCGGCAGCACCGCCGAGCCCGCGTTCCCGTCCACCTCCGCCAATGCCGGCGCCGATGCCCTGCTGGTCGACGAAATGCTGGCCAGCATGAACCGCAGCGCCGAGAAGGGCGGTTCGGTGTCGCTGCTGGCTGAGCGTGATTTCGACGCGCCAAGCCGCGTCAGCCTGAGCGAGGACGGCAGCGGTAACCCGGTACTCTACCTGGGCTCCGACCTGGACCGCGCCTGGTCGGGTGTAGGCCGCGCCCTGGAGCAGGGTGGCCAGTGGCGTGTCGAGGACATCAACCGCAGCCTGGGCCTGTACTACATCAACCTGTCGGAAAAGCCTGAAGACAAGCAGAACCAGCCGGGCTTCTTCGGCCGCCTGTTCGGCAGCGAGCCCACCAAGGAAGAGCGTGAAGCCCGTGCCGAGCGCTACCAGGTGCGCCTGAGCAAGGTGGGTGAAAGCGTGCAGGTCACCGTCGAGAAAAACATCAACACCGTGGCGCCGCCCGATGTCGCCCGCCGCGTGCTGAGCGCCATTCAGGACCACCTGGGCTAAGTGCGCTTCGCGGTACTCGGAAGCGGCAGCCAAGGGAACGGCACGCTGATCGCCAGTGGTGACACGTTCATCCTGGTCGATTGCGGCTTTTCCCTGCGCGAAACCGAGCGGCGCCTGGCGCTGCTCGGGGTTTCGCCGGCGCAACTCAGTGCTGTGCTGGTCACCCACGAACATGCCGACCACGTGCATGGGGTCGGCTTGCTGTCACGGCGCTACAATGTACCGGTCTACCTCAGCCAAGGCACCCTGCGCGGCATGCGCAAGCCGGTGGAGGTGGCCGGTTTTCTGGCCTGTGGCCAAAGCCTGCATATCGGCAGCCTGCAAGTGAACGCCGCGCGGGTAGAGCACGACGCCTACGAGCCCTTGCAGTATGTGGTCAGTGACGGCAAGCGCCGTTTTGGCATGCTCACCGACCTGGGCTCGTACGACGCGCTGCTGCTGGAACGCTACCAAGGCCTGGATGCACTGCTGATCGAGGCCAACCACTGCCGCGACCTGCTGGCGCGCGGTCACTACCCGGCGTTCTTGAAGCGGCGGGTAGGGGGCATGCAAGGGCATTTGAACAATCACCAGGCCGCGCGCCTGGTGCACGAGTTGGGCTGGAACAACCTGCAGCACCTGGTGCTGGCCCACCTCAGCAGCAAGAACAACCTGCCACATCTGGCGCGCCAGTGCTTCGTCGACACCCTCGGGTGCGACCCGGACTGGCTCCAGGTGGCGAATCAGGAACACGGGCTCGACTGGCGCGAAATCGCCTAGCCCAACACCTCAAGCAAGCGGAGCCCAATCATGGAAAAACGCGACGAACTCTACCGCGGCAAGGCCAAATCGGTTTACAAGACCGATGACGCCGACCGCTTGATCCTGCTGTTCCGTAACGACACGTCGGCGTTCGACGGCAAGCGCATCGAACAGCTCGACCGTAAAGGCATGGTGAACAACAAGTTCAACGCCTTCATCATGCAAAAGCTGGAAGAAGCCGGCGTGCCGACCCAGTTCGACAAGCTGCTGGGCGACAACGAATGCCTGGTCAAGAAGCTGGACATGATCCCGGTCGAATGCGTAGTGCGTAACTACGCGGCCGGCAGCCTGGTCAAGCGCCTGGGCGTTGAAGAAGGCATCAAGCTGGAGCCGTCCACCTTCGAGCTGTTCCTGAAAAACGACGAGAAGGGCGACCCGTTCATCAACGAGTCCCACGTTGTCGCGTTCGGCTGGGGCACCGCCGAGCAGTTGGCAGAAATGAAAAAGCTGTCGTTGAAGGTCAACGAAGTGCTGAGCAAGCTGTTCGATGACGCCGGCCTGCTGCTGGTCGACTTCAAGCTGGAGTTCGGCGTATTCCACGGCCAGATCGTGCTGGGTGACGAGTTCAGCCCAGACGGTTGCCGCCTGTGGGACAAAGAAACCCGCAAGAAGATGGACAAGGACCGCTTCCGCCAGGGCCTGGGCGACGTGATCGAAGCCTACGAAGAAGTTGCCAAGCGCCTGGGCGTGCCGCTGTAAGCGGTGCGTTCACGCAAGCGCCTGATACCACGCGATTTTTTTTAAAAAAAGGTTTGCGTTTTAAAAGAACGCTGGTATGATGCGCGGCATTGGAGAGATGCCGGAGTGGTCGAACGGGACGGATTCGAAATCCGTTGTACTGGCAACAGTACCTAGGGTTCAAATCCCTATCTCTCCGCCATATTAAAGGCCCCGAGCGCTGTATAGCCCTCGGGGCTTTTTTCGTTTGGGGGAATTTTGGGGGAATGGGGGAGCGTGTATTTCCCCCAAGCGTTCGCTATCATTTCCCACCATGGCCTACTACGAGAAGCGCGGTGACGCCTGGCGCGCCCAGATCCGCCGCAAAGGATACCCAACCCTTTCCGCCACCTTTGACACCAAGGCAGAAGCCCAGCGATGGGCTGCCGAGATCGAGGGTGATATGTCGCGTGCGCGCTTCGTCGACATGCGCGAAGCCGAGAGCACCACGCTCGCCGAGGCCCTGGACCGCTACCTGTCGGAGGTTACTTCCACCAAGAAGGGCGCCAAGCAGGAACAGGTCCGCATCAAGAAGTGGAAAGAACACAAGCTTGCCAGCAAAGGCCTCGCCGCGATCCGCTCGAGCGATATGGCGGCGTATCGCGATGCTGAACTCAAGGAAGGCAAGTCGACGGCGACTGTCCGCCTCAACCTGGCGGTGATCAGCCACCTCTACACGGTGGCCACCAAGGAATGGGGCATTGAAGGGCTGACCAACCCTTGTCGAGCGATCCGTATGCCAAAGGGCAGCAAGGAGAGGGATCGCCGGCCAACACCGGCGGAGCTCACCGGACTGTACAAGGCAGCCGGCCAGATGAATGCCCAGCTTCCAGTATTCATTGAGTTGGCGGTGGAGACCGCGATGCGACGGTCTGAGCTGCTGATGCTGCGCCGCGACCAGGTGCGCGGCAAAGTGGCTTATCTGGAAGACACTAAAAACGGCGAGAGACGGGCTGTGCCGCTGTCCTCCCGGGCGATTGCACTGCTGGAGTGCCTGCCCACGCCGATCGGTGGCGGCCGGTACTTCAGCCTGGCGCTCAATACGATCAGCAACTACTTCCCCAGAGCCTGCGAGGCTGCCGGGATTGAAGGTCTACGCCTTCACGACCTGCGCCACGAATTCTCCCAACATTGCAAATGTTTCGCAAAACACAGCTATTACCCTGTAGGGGGCGAGCCTGACCGCATCGGCCTCATGCGTTGCGCATAAGGGGAGCACACTGAATTCGGAAAGTCATGCGCTACGGTTTTCGCGAACTGCTATGGGTGGGATTTCTTATACGTCTGGATCGGGAAGCCCGGCACTACTGAGCACCTTTCGAAGCACTTCGCGCTCTTCGCGATATGTCCAGGCACTTGGATGGTGGATTGCAAAATTCCGCGATGCCTCTTCCCAAGAGGTGTACCAGCTATCTTTTGCAGCGATGAACACCGGCGGGCGTCCTTCGAATTGGTCGCTGGTGATGTCAATGACGACGCCATCTAACTCAATCCAGGCATGAGAGCCACCGTCCTTTTCGCCGCAAACATACTCAACCCGCAACCCAAGCTGCGTATTGAAATAGTCACCGAGCAGTTCAGACACCACGCCGCAGCAGCCACATGGAAATTTCTTCAAGTGGTCCGGGAGTTGATCCAAGCCCTTCTGCTTCTCAAGCTCTTCCCGGAAGGCGTAGGCGACAAGGATATAGTCCAATGGGCTTTCCTCGGTATTCGTAATGAGTTCAGCGTCTCACGAGTCGCCGGAAACGAAAGGCCATAATCTGCCCTAATTGCTCGCGCCATCAGGTCACACAACGAAATATGTCCTGAAGATAACGGACTTGGTCGAAATCCCAACTCAATGCCGCAATTTTCCCACACCCAAGCGGTTTTCAACCCTCAATCCCGGCCCGCAACGGTACGAAACCTACGCCAAGCACAGCTCGAATGCCCGGCGAAGGGTGTTTTGATCAACGCTGAGGTACGGCTTGCTGTGATCCAGGTGTTGTTGGCCCAGGATAGTTTGCAGAGTCTCAACGTCACCTATCGCGGCCAGAGCTCGGGCAGCCAGCGAGCGCCGTCCACTATGCGAGCTACCGGGCTTTATAGCCGGCGGATCACCTGTTGGAGTGCGTGACAGGCCCGGTAAACCTTGCCGCCTTTCTCGCCTGTCCGCCAATTCGGCAGGCTGGGCTGACACTTGATCAGTTGTATCGTTTGTTTTCCTATTCCATTTGTATCAGTCTTGGCACTGGGCAAGCTTACAGGCTTTGCCAGTGTCTGAAGCCAACACCGACAGAGTGTTTCAAAAGCCAGCAGGAGCTGTGGTCGAACGCAAGCAGGTTGCCATGGAGGCACTATTGCCTCTAGCGCCTTAAGGTCGCTCGCAGGTCAGCAGTAGGGAAGCCAATATGCAAATCATCGTTCGGGGCAATGGGCTGCACAAAAGCGAGACAAATGCTCTGGATCAGATGCAGAAGCATCTGCGGGACAGTTGGTATGGCTACGCTTCAGTGCTAGTGGCCGACAAGCAAGGCTCGATGGAATTTGACCTTATTATCGTCACCCATGACCGGCTGCTGGTTGTCGAGCTCAAGGAATGGCATGGCAAGCTGACTAGCTACGATGGCAACTGGATCATAACGACCAAGCGTGGCGAGCAGAACCGAGGCAAAAGCGCATATCACCGTAAGCGCGACCAGGGCTACCGCCTGGCAGCCATCCTAAAGACTGAACTTGAACACAAGCTGGGGTATTGCCCCTATGTCGAGGCGCATGTCGTACTCTGCGGCAGCGCTACCCCGGAGTACCTACCGGAAAACGAACGTCAGTTCGTCCACACCCTGGAAGACTTTCTGAAGATCGGCGGTAAACACTACGAAGATTACGTTCAGAAAGTCAGGATGATCATATTCGATGAGATGGGCAGGTCGCGTCCGAACCAGAACCAGCCCATTTTTGACAGCTTCTTTCGTGGAAGTCGTGTCGAGCTCGCAGAGTTTCAATATCTTGAATACACGGCAGCCATTGCACCTGACCGTGTGCATGACCAGCACCTGTTCAGTGAGTACCCCGCCACGAACGCCGGCCCACCCATCAGCAAAGCCATGATGCGTCGCTGGGATCTGGCAGCACTGGGCCTGGCGTTTCACGATGACGAAACATGGCGTCGGATCGTTACCCGCGAGGACTTTGTGTTCCGAACCGCCAGCGCTGCCAACAGCCCACTGGAAGACTTCCTGCTGAGGCCCCTGTCTCCCATGGTGGAAGACAACATCACAAGCGACTGTGTTGAGTTGTTCGAGTTGCGCAAGAACACCCTGCGCCTTGAGCAGCATCTCAATCTTCACGGCCATAAATGGTCGGTGGATGATCGTCTCGACCTGACCAAAGCCTTACTTGCGCCCTTTGCTGAAATGCACAGCATGGGCTTCGCCCATCGAGATATTGATACCCAGAACCTTTGGTACTCACAGGATTCGCGCATTGTGCTGGCCTCAAGCTTTCATGCAGCGTTCATTCCTGACAAGGGCACAGTCAAGGATCTGGCTGAGCGCCTGAAAAGCAGCTCTACGCTGCTGCCCGAGGATGTCTACGCGGCCGAAGGGGATGTCCTCAGCCCTTTTGCGAAGGATGTGTACCTCTTGGCCCTTGTGGCCCACAAGATTTGCTTTCATGGCGCCAAGTTTGTCCTGGAAGAGGGAATTCCCGTCTGGCGTTCGATACCCAATGATCCCTTCGATGGCGAGTTGAATACTTTTTTTGCCAAGGCAATGGATCTTGAGCCGGAGAACCGCTTTGCCAACGCCTCGGAAATGCTTGCCGAGTTAAACACCCTGGCAATCGGCAAACCGCTGCAATACGACGACACACAGGAGGTCATGCAGGAGATCGCCAAAGGCGACTTCATCAAGGCCGACTGGAACCCTTACATGCTGATGAGTTACTTCCCTCCAGCACCGGGTGTAATCCCTGAGACGACAGCTGAGAAGATGGTCTATCGGTGCGTATTTGAAGGCGAAGAGGCACTTCTCAAATTCTGGCCGAAGGCTGTTGTAGACATCAAGAACCCTGGCATCAATCGCCGAATTCTGCGCATGCGTAAGCGTATCGAGCAGACTCTGGAAGACGAGTTACCATTACCGAGCCTGTTGAGCCATGGCATGTTTGCCAGCGGCAACGGACTGTTTGTGGTCACTCGGTTTGAGGAGGGCAAAAGCTGGCCAGATTTCATTGCAGGTCTGGACACTCTTGAAAAAAAGCTAGAGGCGGCCTCGGCGCTGTGCAACCTGCTGATCAATGTTCATGGCAGAGATTTCGCACATGGAGATCTGCACCCAGGCAACATTCTGGTGTGCCCAAGCCAGGCGGATGAGCTACTGTCCCTCATCTTCATTGACGCCCTGGATTTTGGCGATACGTCAGATCCGTACAACGTTGAGTATGGCCCGATCAATCCGGCGAGCACCGACAGCTTCGGGCGAGATTGCTATGCGGTCTATCAGATCGTTGAGGAGCTTCTGGGGGAGGAAGCTCCCAAGGCCCTAGCCATCGAGTTTGCCTTGGCCAAGGAGCAGCCTAACGGCATTCCGGTAGCCATCGATCCATTGGATGAAAGCATCAAGGCCGAACTTGAGGCCCTGAAAAAACCCTCACTCCCTGAAATACAGCCCCTCAAATTCGTAGCTGACGTTTTCAAGTGGCCTGCTACAGAAATGCTGCTTCAGGCAGGTGAATCGGCGTACTACCTGCAAGTCGAGCGTGCTGATCGTAACCCAGAGCAGCTGTACATAAAGATCACTGCGCAGGATAAGCGACTTAGTTTCAATTTCGACCCTGTGCGAGAGACCTTGTCGTCTGCATGGCTGTCGGACGTATCCTTCAGCGATTACATTTCCGCAGGCCATAAAGCTCAGGCTACCTTCACCCAACCTATTGCCATTCAGAAAGGTATTTCCACCAAGGCAACGGAAGAGGCATTCGTCCGCTTCCTGTTAAACCAGGAGCCCGTGCAGAGCTTCCTCAAGAAGTCTGATGAGGTGGAAGGCGAGGAGGTTGTCGAGGATGAATGTGATGCTTTCGTCGATCAGACAGTAAGGCCCTTCACCATTTGGAAGGCCATGCTGGAGACGGAGGGCGACCAATTGATGAGGGTTGAGATTGAAAACGCGACCTTCGAGGAGAGCCAGACCGGAGCGCTGCTAATCCCCTATGTGGCGCAGAATGGCCGGGATCTGGACTTCAACGAGGATGCAGGTGATATCGGCATCTACCTAGATGGTGAAAGTCGTCCATTTGGGGAAGTGGTTGCCGAGGAATGCAGCTCGACCCGACTGGCAGTGCGCATGTTTTCTGCCGGCATTCGCAGCGTGAAGCAAAAGCTGACTCCTGGTACGGAGCTGATTTTTGAGTCAAAACTCAACAATGCATCACGTGAGCGCCGCAAAAAAGCGATGGAGCGCGTGCTGAATGGTGTATCCCGCATCTCGAACCTGCCCGCCTATTTTGATCAGGACGGTGCACAGCAATCGAAAGTCATTGGCAAGATTCCAGAAGAAGTGGCGATCAGGGCTCGATACGACTCTGAATTCGAGCAACTGAACCCCCGGCAAATTGTGGCCTTCCAGCGAACCGTCTCCGAGGGCCCGATTTCTGTCCTCCAGGGCCCGCCAGGCACTGGCAAGACCGCTTTTGTCACCAAGCTGATCCACTACCTGTTCGAAAATGAGTTGGCGGGGAATATCCTTCTGGTGGGGCAATCGCATGCTTCGGTAGACACTGTGGCGATCAAGGCCCGAGAGCTGTGTTCAGCGCTTGGTACAGACTTGAGCGTCATTCGCCTGGGTCATGAATCGGCTATCGATGACCAAATGCTCCAGTGTCATTCCAGTTCGATCCAGCGCCAAATTCGCTACAAGTTTCAGCGTGAATATGAAAAGCGGATCAATGCGCTTTCCTCCCGCCTGATGCTCAGCCAGGAACTGGTGGAGGAATTGGCCAAACTGCATCGCAGCATCAGCCCAATTCTTGATCGAGTGCGCACGTATACCAAGCAGAGAGATGAAATTGCCGCCAAGCGCCAAATCAGTGAAGAAACGCGCATCGACAAGGTCATGGGCTATGACGCCAAGATCAAAAGCTGTGTGGAGTCGCTTCAGCACCACATGGACAGCCGAAAGTATGAGTTCAATCTACCATCACCTGCTGCTCCGGAGTTCTGGAGCGAGCTGTCCACTCAGGTGGCACGGCAGCATGGCGTCACCAATCAGCTGGCACTTCAGCGGTTGAACAATCTGATTGGAATCAGCCAGGACTGGATTGACGTATTGGGCTCAGGGGCTGCGAACTATGACAAGTTCCTGGTCAAGACCTCGCAACTGGTGTGCGGCACTCTGGTGGGAATCGGGGCGGGCGGTATTCACATTGAGGAGATGGAGTTCGACTGGGTCATTGTTGATGAAGCAGGGCGAGCACAAGCTTCGGAATTGATGATCGCTATGCAGTGCGGTCGCCGTGTTCTCCTGGTGGGTGACCACAAGCAGTTGGCGCCCATGTATGAGAAGAAACATATACGAGAGGTCGCCAGGAAGCTGCAGATTGATGAACGGGAGGTGCTCAAAACCGATTTTGAGCGCGCCTTTCTCGTGAACAATGGCATTGCCTTGGATACTCAGTACCGGATGATTGAGCCGATCGGCAAGGTCGTCAGCCATTGCTTCTATAACAACGAGCTGTACAGCTTCCGCAAGAAAGCTGATCCCTGGTGCTCGGAATTGCCTTATCCCTTGAACAAACCAGTCAGCTGGATCGACAGCGGCACAGGGGAGCGGGCGGTCAATGAAGACGAGCCTCAGAAAGGCAAGTTCGTGAACAAGCATGAGGTCGCTGTGTGCCTGCATCTGCTGCGGCAACTGGCACGCCCCGAGCACATGGAAAAGCTCAACGCCAAGCGCACTCCAATGAGCCCACAGCCGATTGGCTTAATCACGATGTACCGGGGGCAGAAACGTCTGATCGAAGAGGAACTGAGTCGAGCGGAATGGGCGGCCCCACTGCGCGATGCCGTCAGGATTGATACTGTAGATTCCTATCAGGGCAGCGAGAATGCTTTATTAATCCTCAGCTTAGTTAGGAATAATGACAAGGGTCTTCAAGGTTTCCTGGTAGATCAATCCAGGATCAATGTGGCGTTGTCCCGAGCCAAGGATCGCCTGGTGATCATCGGCTCCAAGCGCATGTGGAGTGGCGTGAACGCACCTTCCGCGTTGGGCAGCGTTGTTCGCTATGTATCCGAGCAGCACGCCATTTCGCCAGATGATTACGAAATCGTTGACGGCACCACAGTGATTGAGGGCCAGCGCAATGAATGATGAATATCAAGCCGCCGACGCCTCTGGCTTTCGCATCTGCAACACCATTTCCCTATTGGTGCCGGCGTATCAATACCAGATCAACTGTGCTTGGACGAAGGAGGTTTCCCTTCCTGCGGTTGAGGAGTTTACCTGCCGCTTGCTGCTGGCCTTGCAGGAAGTGCTGCCTGGCGAGATCCGAGATTATTTCGGCCTGTCTAAGCGCGAATGTGACGTGTTGATCGAGACGCTCATCCGTAACAAGCTGGCGGTCTACACCAATGATGGGCATCTGACGCCGTCATCGATGCTTATGGATCGCACCAAGGGCAGTTCATCGGCCAGTCCGAGCCTCACCAAGTATGAGGAGAGGATTGAGCGCCCCATCTTCGAGCTGCTCACCAAGACGATCATGCCGCCAAGCCAGCACAACCGAACCCGCTGGGGGCTTCCACAGATCCCTGTGCCGCCAGAAAGCAAGGGGTGGTCTGTACTGGCTGTCGCGGATGCCTTCGGCGATCAATACCGAGCTTTCCTAGATTTCTCGAAACTCTCCGAGTCGGAAACCCGCAAGACCCGACTCTACAAGGTCGGCACCTGTGACCAGATGGCCCCAGTCAATATCCAAGTGGATCTGGAAATCGGCTTGTTGCCAACGCAGGCCGGCAATGTTGAGATCATCAAACGTGTCGCCGAGAAAGTCGGGGGTACTCGCCAGCGCCCGTTAAGCATGGATCTGGAAGCCAAGATATCCGACTACCTCAACAGTCTCAGGATGCCCAAGGACGGGATGAGTCCACAGGAATACTGCCAGGAGTTCAAAGACGAGGTACTAGCACGTTACCTGGACGATCGAGGGTTGGACATCAACTCATGGCTGATCGATCACAAGGATCGCAAAACCGGGTATGGCAACCAGGAAACAAGGGCGATGATTGGACCCTTGTATGACAACAACAACCGAATCACTCTAGGCCGCATGCTGGAAGACCTCTCCAAGGACTGGCCTGAGGGTACGATTCACTCTGCCCTATGGTTGTCGAGCTCTGTCCCTCTTTGGGCGGCCAATGGAACGCTGCTGAGCGATTTCTGCCGCAAGACAGCAGAAAAGCTGAGCGAAGCCCCACATGTCAAAGGCAAGATCACTGCGATCCTGCCATTCGATGACAAGAAGGAGTTCGGCCAGCTGCGCAGCACCTACCATAACCGTATTCCAAACGGGATCGCGTTCGAAGGATCGGATCTTCAGGATCGTTTTGAAATCTTCTTGATCCCCGGCCAGCTCGCTGTGGTGCAGTACCACTTCCAGCCGAGCGATGATAGTGCTGCAACCGTGCCGATTGGCTACATCACCCGTGATCCTGTGCGTGTTGCCCACATCGACAATTTCCTCAACTCTCGGCTGTCCGGTCGGGGAGAGGGTTTTGTTGTGTGGAGCGAGGATTCGGAGAAGGACATCACCAATCACATGGAAAAGGATCGTCTAGAGCTGATTCAATCCAGTAGCCTGGGCTTTCCTATGACTAGTCAGGTGAAGCTTACAATTAGAAAGCCGCCCAGAAAGTGGTAAGTGAGCTTAAAACGGTTACTTGGACTGAATCGCCCCGGCTTTCCTAGAGACTCTCCAAGTTCTGGTGAACTTCCCCGGTGACATTCCCGTCCACAAAAGCCAGGGCAGCCAATTCAGGCGGGTGACCGTGCCGGTGCGGCTGGATCGAGCGATCATCTACACAGCCGTTAGACGGGCTTGGGCTCTTTGGCCTCCGCGTTGCTCTACCCAGCGGACAGCGCCAACAGGCGTTCAGAGCGGTTTCTATAATCGACTATAAAGACCTATAAAACCCATTCTAGAGCGGCTCACGCTATCTCCGCCACCGGCAAAGCGGAGAGCCATCGGGCTCGTTGCTGTTTTCCATCCAATACCTGCAAAGCAAAGAAGGTTGGTAGTCGACGAGCCACCTGCGTTCTGCAAGTGATCTGGGCTCAGTAACCCACAGGGTTGAGTCGGAACACCTACTCCTAACGCTGCGAGCAATGCTTAGAGCGGTCTTAAAGTACAGTGCCCTGGGTTCACTCGGAGTGATCGCGGGGCCCGGCGACCGACCTCAGCGGAACCGACTTCGCAGTCACGGCCAATCTAGTCTGCAAGTCCGCTATGAGCTTGTCGCGCTGCTGGATAGTGGCTTCAAGCTCCCGTACGCGGTGAGTCAGCAAATAGTTCTGACGAGCCCATGCAGTAATTTCATCTCGCGCCGCCTCGAGTGCCTCCCGATACTCGCGGGCCTTGGCCTGTGCTTCCCCCAGCTCCCCTTGCTTAGCCTCCAGTTGCTGCTTCGGCATGGTTTCGTTGAACTTGCGGATCGCCGTCAGGATGGGCTCGTGGAAACGATAAAGCGTGGAGCGATCGATACCCGCTTCTCTCGCCACTGTCGTTGCGCTGATCGCAGCGCCGCGCTTAACGCGGCGCGGATTGCCATTTCTTAGGCGAGCGAGCGCCAACTCTAGCTCTTGGCGGGTCTGCCGCTGCGACGCTTCCTTGTGCGCCCGTAGCGCCTCGGGATTACCTGCTGCGTCCACGCCGCTCATGCTTCCGACCTACTGCCATCGAGTTTGCTGATCACCTGATTCGCTTTCTCCAGAATGCGGTTGGCCCGGCTCTTGGCCGGTACGCCCATATCGGGTAGTTGCAGCACCACTAGTTGCTGCTCAGCAATTTCTTTCCAAACAGGAAGGTGTTCAGGGCCGATCAGCGCCATATTGCAGTCGACGCACATATCGGCCTCGAACAGACACAGCCCACCGCAGCTGCCCCCTTTGGCATTACCGGCGCACCAACTATGCCCGGTACCGTTGAGGGTGATCGTGCTGCTCAACTCCTGAATCAACTCGTCCTTGTTCTTGGCGGTGCGAACCATGGGGCGCCACGTGCCCAGCCAATCCTCACCTTTGGCCAAGGGGGTATCGGAGTCGAGGTAACCGGCCAGTATCTCCGCTTGGCGTTCCTGTTTAGCGCGCACCACGTCGTCCAGCAGACCGTTATCGATCTGGTACTCGTCGGCCCCGCCGTCGGCATACAACATGGTCATGTCGAGGCTCCAGTGCCCATAGTGCTCTTTTAGGTACAGCAGATCCCCCAGCTCCGAACGAGCATAGTTGTAGGCGAACGTGCGCCGGAACTGGTGGGAAGCCAGGTCCCACACTTCGCCGTTGTCGGCTCGGATCTGGAAATGCCGGCAGAAGTCCTTCAGCCACCTGTTGACGGCGGCGCCGCCCGGCATCACGGCCACCGGTCCCTGCTGGCTATAGTGCGTCGCCAAGAACAGCTTGTTCTTGCTCCTGGATATTTCCGCCAAGCGCTTTGCATGCTTCGACTCGATGGTTTCCAGCTTGCGAAGCTTCCGCTCTTCGTCCCGGAGCATCGATTGGAAAGGCTCGATCATGCGCTCGGCGAGATCGACCGCTTGCACCACGATCGGCGGCACTAGCCATTTGTGTGGTCGCTCGCCGGTCTTGTAGATCGTGCCATGCAACCAGATGCACTCGTAGCTGCCATCGATTCCGGGCTCCCTTGAGATGCACCCGGACTCCAAGGACATCATTTCGGAGTTGCGCAGGCCGGAGAACATGTTGATGCAGATGTAGCTGGCCGTCCTGAGTAGCGCCATTTCGGCATGCAGTTCTCTGAGCCCTGCATAGCCGTGTGCCCTGGCCACTTCCGTACCAAAGACCTGTCGATAGGCATGCCCTTTCACGCCACGCGCCTCGGCTGCCGCCATGGCCTGCTCCGCCTCGGCCTGAACGACCAAGATCGCCGGCGCACGCTGCTCAACGTACTCAATGGCTTTCTGAGCAAGCGGTACGAACACCGACTCGGGAATCACCGGCGTTTTCGGCACTCGGTGGGCCATGCGTTGGTCCATGCCGGCCAGCAGGGCAGCACTTTCAAATGGCCAGGGATGAGATGGCAGGTAGTCATCGATCTTCCCCACCTGCGCATACAACTTCTCGACCAGGAGCAACCTCTTCATCACGGTACTTTTGGCGGACTTTCCATCCTTGGCTGCCACTACGTACTCCAGGGTTCTGCCATCCAACTGGGCAAACCTGGTGATGCCTTGACTGACCATCCAACGCAGCAGAAACGCTAGGTTGCCCATCAGGGAGATCAGTGTCTTCAGCCCCAGGCGCTTCCCGCCCTCGATGGGATCGACATGAAGCGACCAAATGAAATCCTTGGCCGAGGCCAACAAGCTGCGATGCGCCTCGTCGGTCAGCCTTGAACCGTCCGGCAGCGCGATACCCCAGATGATCCGCTTTTCACCGTCCTTGGCATTCTCCCTTGAGATGTACGGCCAGAAATTCCAGACGTCATCTTCGTACCGGCTGATTACCACCGGCGAGCCTGCCGTATCGACGGCGGCCGAGACAGGCAAACGTGCTTTTTGCAGGAAAGTCAGATCTGCCAGGCGAGTAACGTCAAGCGGCAGCGGGATCATAATGCGGCTCCAGAGACCGCCCAGGCGGGATGAGGTGTCAGCCTGGCCTTGCTCTTTGCTGCCTCGACCAGGTCAGCCGGAAATTGCGTTGCTATGTCGTTGTCGATGGTCTTGATGACCCAGCCGTATGTCTTGACCCAGTGATGCGGGGCGATCTTGTTTCTTTCGGCAAGCAGCTTGTTGTAGAAGCTGAACATCTTCCAGAGATCGTCCTCGAAAACCACCATCTGCGGGCATCTGAAGCAGACCATGTACTTGCCGCAAACCTCTCCTCCCTCGCGAAAGGGATTCTTGCAGCGAGCAACGACGGTGTTGTATCCGCCGCTCAGGAGTTCGTGCACGTTCTGCAGCGGAATCCTGCCATCGGCGGCCAGTGCCGTGGCTTTTGTCTCATCCGCGGAAGTGATCCAGCCCACCATCGCTTGACCCACAAAGACATGATCCCGCTCAGCAACTGCCGGTAACGACACATAGTGGCGTGCGGTGGTCTCGGCGGATGCATGGCCCAGTGCGAGTTGGACTTTGCGAATATCTCGTGTTCGGGCATACAGGTTGGTGCCGAAGGTCGGGCGACAACGAGCGACGCTGAAGAGAAGGCGCTCCCCACGGTCATCCACCAGTTCATGTCGTGCCACGAAATCCGCGATGGCGTTTCGGGCATCCACTTGGGTGAAGCGGTTAACCCGCCCCTGACGGGTGGATCTTGGGTGGCGCCCGGTATGGGGCACCTGCCACAGGAATACGACGTCGCGATCCTCGGCGCGCGCTTCGTCGCTCAGTGAGCGGGTGAATTCAGCCAGCCACCGGAAGTGGTTGCCCACGGTGGTGGGAATCGTGAGTATCTGCTCTTGCTCAGCCCCCTGGTCGGCAGCCTGCGCCCGGTATGATGCGGCCTGCGTGGAACCGCCGCGGCGTTTTTCAGTGATGAGAACTTCCCGATCCTTGAGCGGATGGGGTTTTAGGCTATCTCGTCGCAGCTCAAGCAGGCCTTGAAAGTTCCGGCCGGTGGCCAATGCCAAAACGATCAGGTGCACCGCCAAAACCTGGGCCGGAGACAATGAGTCTTCGCCCCTTTCATTGTGAATCCGCTTCAAGTCTTGGTTGCACGCCGCAATGATCCTGTTCTGCTCGCCCTTGCTGTAGGACGCGCGCTTCGGCACCAACCGATTGATATTGGGGAACGGCGACTTGGGGAACCTCAACTGAGTGCTGACCGACTCCGGCGTCTTTTTCATTCGGTTGGTCAGCACTGTCTTCAGCGCAGAATAGGCGTTTTTCTTCGCCGAGAGTGACAGCGGTTGACCGGTCCGCCGCCCCCCGCCGGCGATGCGTCGCTCGAGCCACGCCAGGAAATCTCTGACCACCTTCTCGTCAATCTGGCTCAAGCGGCTGACAACGCAGCCACTCTTCTCAAGGTCATCCAAGAATGGCAAGAAGTAAGTGGCGAGTTGCTGAAATATCCCCTGCAGGGTGATTCCCACCAGCTCATGCCGCAGCGACCACACGGCATCCCGTACATGCATCACCAGGTCATCGCGATCACGCCGGCACCATGGATCGAAATCGAAGCGGATTTCACCATGGTGCTGACAGCTGATGGTGAAGCACCATGACGGCGGCAAATCGACAACAGTGCCATCCAGTGTGATGGACTCGACTTTCCGAACGACCCGCTTCCTGCCAATCATGAACGACTCCCTACGCGCTGCAGGACCTCTTCAACGTAACCGTCCACCTCATCATGTTTCAGCAGGTCCGCCGCATGCACGTAAACCTCGGTGGTGGTGATGCTCGAATGGCCCAGACGATCCCGTACCCAGTGCAACGCGCCATCCGTGCCGCGCCGCTCGGACATGCGCAAAAATTCGTAGGTGCCGAAGGTGTGTCGGAGACGATGAGGCGTGCACTTCACCCCAGACTTGGCCGAGGCTCGTTGAAAGGTCACATCCAAGCCATCCAGCGACAACTCAGCGCCATCACGGGTCAGGAAGAGCCTGGTTGTCTCCGCGCCATGGCGCTTGTGGTACATGCCGGCTAGTTTCGGTCGATCCCGCATCATGTAGTCGAACAGATGGCCCGCCAAGTCGTATGGCACCATCACCCAGCGCTCCTTGGAGCCCTTAGTCGGCGTAAGACTCGGATCGAGCGTCATCTTGATGGCCTTACTTGGGGAATGTCCGGCCGGCGTCGGCAGAACCCGAACATCGAGCGCGCAGGCCTCCTCACGACGCAGACCACATAGCAACATCAGGTAGGCCACCAGTTGCGTCCTGCGAGGCGACAGCGCCCCGATAAACTGGACGGCCTCCGGGATGCTCAGAAACTTGGGGAGTTGCTGCTGAGTACGCAAGGTCAACTCATTGGCCTGCAGGCGATTCCCTGAAGCATCGACGTGGGCCAAGAACCCCTTGGGTTTTGACACAAGCACATCCTGAGTTTCGAATGGCAGCTGTTCGGCCAAGCCCTGGCGAGCGCACCAAGTGTAAAACGCACTGGTGGTCGAAAGGCGCTTGTTGATCGTGGAGCGGGACAGGCCACGATCCAGCATCGAGTTGCGCCAGACCGCAATGTGCTCCTGGTTCACCCGAGTCCAGAACAAAGCGTTCTCTTCGAGGAAGGAGAAAAACTCGTAGAGGTGGTCTGCGTAGGTTCGCCAGGTGGCGGGAGAGCGAGTGCGCCCTCGCACGACCGCGATGTGGAAAAGGTAACGATTGGCCGACTCGATCAGCTCTGCACCGGCATTGGCCAGGAACGGAATCCCTGGCAAGGGCACGCCATTCAGCTCGAAACTCTCATCCGTGTAGAACACCCGCATAGGCCTTTCCCTTCTAGCAACACCATGATGGTAGTGTGCTGATTCTTAAGGATATTTGTCAGCAACACCTTGATGCTAGTAGAACA
>NZ_AEWE02000073.1:22628-22872 GCF_000190455.2 Pseudomonas sp. TJI-51 | reverse complement strand
GCCGCAGAGCGGCCCCGGCATTCTCAAGGCTGGGCGCTGACCTTGCGCACCACCCGGCCGATGCTCAAGCCCTGCACCAGGATCGACGACAGCACCACGATGTAGGTAATCGACAGCAGCAGGTCGCGCTCATCGCCCAAGGGCAGCGACAGCGCCAGGGCCACCGAGACCCCGCCACGCAAGCCCCCCCAGGTCAGTACCCGCACCGTGCCTTTGGGCACCGGCCGCCAGCGCCGCAACAGCA
>NZ_AEWE02000073.1:21116-22577 GCF_000190455.2 Pseudomonas sp. TJI-51 | reverse complement strand
CGCCGCCAGCGGCCAGGTGCATCCAGTTGAACGGCAGCAGCAACAGCTCCAGGCCGATCAGGGCGAACAGCAGCGCATTGAGCATGTCATCGATCAGCTCCCAGAAACCGTCCATGTAGCGGCGGGTCATGTCGTTCATGGCCAGGTTGCGCCCCAGGTTGCCGATGATCAGGCCCGCCACCACCATGGCGATCGGCGCCGACACGTGCAGCTCGTAGCACATCGCCGAGCCGCCGATCACCAGTGCCAGGGTCAGCATGACCTCGACCTGGTACTGCTCCACGCTCTTGATCATGCGGTAAGTGGCGTAGCCGATCAGGCCGCCGAAGAGCACGCCGCCAATGGCCTCGCGGGCGAACAGCACCGCCGTGTCGCTGATGCTTGGGGTTTCGCCCAGCTGGATGATGCCCAGCAACACGGTGAATACCACCACGGCGGTACCGTCGTTGAACAACGACTCGCCGACGATGGTGGTCTTCAAGGGTTTTGGCGCATTGGCCGTACGCAGCGCGCCGAGCACGGCAATCGGGTCGGTCGGTGAAATCAGTGCACCGAACAGCAGGCAGTAGATCAGCGGAACCTGCCAGCCGAACATGGCAAATACCCAATGCGACAGGTAGCCGATGACCACGGTGGCAATCAGCACGCCCACGGTCGCCAGTAGCCCGATTGGCCAGCGGTAGCTGCGCAGGTCGGTGAGGTTGACGTGCAGGGCGCCGGCAAACAGCAGAAATGCCAGCATCCAGTGCATCAGCAGGTCATTGAAGTCGATCTGGTTCATCAGGCCTTCGACGCGCTCTTCCAGGCCAGGGAAGCCGATCAGGCTCAGGCCTTGCAGCATCAGGGAAAACAGCAGCGCCGTGACCATCACGCCGATGGCGGGCGGCAGGCCGATGAAACGGTAGTTCACATAGGTGAGGAGGGTGGTCAGGCAGATAAACGCGGCAACTAATTCAAGCATCCCGAATCCTGTAACAGTGGCTTCCAAGTCGTAACCCGAATGGCTCGAGCAGTTCTTTGATGACCTGGCGAGGGGTTCGGGACACAGCCTTTGACCGAATTCGTTGCGAACGTTCCCACTCTGGGGCCGGCGATTGGCCGCACAATGGCCCGCGAACGCTCTATATTCACAGCCACGAAAGCCATGAGGAAAACAAGACGTGCTGGCAACATCCTTGGTGCTGGTCGCCGCGCTGCTGCACGCGACCTGGAACACCCTGATCAAATTCAGCGGCGAGCGGCTGCTGGTCATTGCCAGCATGGACACCGTGGCCTTGGCCTTCGCCGTGCTGGCGCTGCCGTTCGTGCAACTGCCACCGGCCAGTATCTGGCCGTGGCTGCTGGCTTCGGCGCTGGCCGAGCAGCTGTACCGCTACCTGCTGATCCAGGCCTACCGGGTGGGTGACCTGGGCCTGGTCTACCCTCTGATGCGCGGGTTGTCGCCGCTGGTGGTGCTGGGCT
>NZ_AEWE02000073.1:0-21045 GCF_000190455.2 Pseudomonas sp. TJI-51 | reverse complement strand
GCCTGCCTGCTGTGGCAGGGCGGCGGCGGTGACCGGCTGCCCTGGGCGATGCTACCGGTGGTGGCCCTGATCGGCCTGTGCATCGGGTGCTACACCTGGTTCGACGGGCAGGCCGTGCGCCTGTGGGGCAAGCCGTGGGATTACCTGGTGTGGCTGACCCTGCTCAGTGCCTGGCCATTCCCGCTACTGGCCAGTGTGGCGCGGCGTGCGCCCTTCGTAGCGTTCTGGCGCAGCCAGTGGCGCCTGGGGCTGGCGGTAGGGTTCTGTGTGCTGTTCAGCTATGCGCTGGTGCTGTGGGCCATGCACCTGGGCTCTGTGGCCGAAGCTGCGGCATTGCGGGAATTGAGCGTGGTGCTGGTGGTGTTACTGGGGATGCGCTACCTCAAAGAACCTTTTGGCGGCCCAAGACTCCTAGCTTGCGGGCTGGTGCTGGCCGGCATGCTGGTAATGAAGCTCTGACCTGAAGACTGAACAAGGAGTCCTGCCTATGACCGTCGCTTTGTGGTGCATCCTGATCGCGCTGTTCCTGCCGCCGCTGTGTGCCTTGATCGCCAAGGTCAGCAGTGGCCGCTTTGGCATGCGGGACAACCATGACCCGCGTGCCTTCCTCGATACGCTGTCCGGGCTGCCACGCCGCGCGCATGCTGCGCAGCAGAACAGCTACGAGGCATTCCCGGCGTTCGCCGCAGCCGTGCTGGTGGCAGACATTGTCGGCAATGCCGAGCAGGTGACCCAGGATGTGCTGGGGGTGATGTACATCACCAGCCGGCTGCTCTACATCATTTGCTACCTGGCCGACTGGGCTGCCTTGCGCTCGCTGGTATGGCTGGCCGGGCTGGCGATCATCGTGGCGTTCTTCGTGGTTTCCATCTGAAGGCCTGCGTGGGCCCTGTGGCGCGGCTGAAGCCGCCCCCGCAGGGCCCGCGCAACGTCAAAGAACCTTGGGCACCTCTGGCAGCGGCTGGCCCTTGGGCCAGAGCATCCAGATCTGCCCTTGCTGCTTCATGTTCCCCGCCAACTCGCCGGCCTCGGGCCCGGTACCCCAGAACAGGTCGGCACGCACTTCGCCAGCAATGGCGCCGCCCGTGTCCTGGGCGCCAACCGGGCGCACCACCGGCGAGCCGTCGGGGCGCGTGGTGGACAACCACAACAGGCTACCCAGAGGGATCACCTTGCGGTCGATGGCCACGCTGTAGCCTGCGGTCAGCGGTACGTTCAGCGAACCGCGCGGGCCCTCGTTGCTGTCCGGGCGGGTGCTGAAGAACACGTAGCTTGGGTTGCTGGCAAGCAACTCCGCGACGCGCTGGGGGTTCGCCTGGGCCCAGGCATGGATGGCGCCCATGCTCACCTCGTCCTTTTTCAACTGGCCCTGCTCGACCAGCCAGCGACCGATCGGCCGGTAGGGGTGGCCGTTCTGATCGGCATAGCCCAGGCGCAACTGGCGGCCATCTTCCAGCTGGATCCGGCCTGAGCCCTGGATCTGCAGGAACTGCAGGTCCATCGGGTCGCTCAGCCAGGCCAGCACGGGCGCTTTCACGCCGTCACGGTTGATCACCTCGGCGGTGTCGTAAGGCTTGAGCACCCGGCCCTCGAGGCGGCCACGCAAGCGCTTGCCCTTGAGTTCGGGGTACACGCTGGCCAGGTCGACGACGATCATGTCCTCGGGCACGCCGTAAACCGCCACATGGTTGGTTTTCGATGGGCTCAGGCTGCCGGGGTAGACCGGTTCGTAGTAGCCGGTGATCAGGCCGTTGGCGTTGTTCTCGGCCGAGCGCAGGCCGTAGACCTCCAGGTTCTGCTCCAGGAAGGTGCGCACCTGCGCGGCACTGGCCTGGGCGCTACCCGCCGCTTCGCAGGTCGCGGCCCAGACCGGGTCGCGCTTGAGTTTTTCGCAACCGCTGCGCCAGGCGTAGAACCCGGCCAGCAAGTCTTCGTCACTGACTGCGGGCAGGTCTTTCCAGGTGGCGGGGGCGTAGGTGGCTACCGCATGCGGCTCGGGCTTGGCGCTCTCGCCGCCATTGCAGCCAGCCAGCAGGGCCAGTACCGGGAATGTCCAGGCCAGGTGGCGCAGGGCAGATTTCATGTGTGCATTCCTGTGGTGGGTGAACATGAAGATTCGCCCCTGTTTTTTATGTGGCTATTGGTGTTTGGCTGCGGGGCAGCGATACTGGCCGCCCCTTTTCGCAGGCCGAAGTGAGCGTCATGTTGAAGCGATTGACCGTTGTAGTGCTGGCAGCAGTGGCCCTGGGTGCAGCCTTGAGTGGTTGCGAGCGGGTTGACCCCAACTCGCCGCTGGGCAAGCGCAAGGTCATCTTCAAGGACATGCTCAAGACCAGCGAAGACCTGGGCGGCATGTTGCGTGGCCGGCTGCCGTTCGATGGGGTGAAGTTTGCCGGCGGTGCGCTGCAACTGGACAACCTTTCGCACCAGCCGTGGCAGCACTTCCCGCAGGTACGCGATGGCGGTGACAGCAGTGCCCGTGCCGAAGTGTGGGAGCGCCAGGCGCGCTTCCATGAGCTGGCCCGGCAGCTGGAAGGCGTGACCGGCGAACTGGTCGATGTGACCCGCACGCAGCCGCTGGACCCTGCGCAACTGAAAGCGCCGATGGACAAGGTCGAGGCGGCCTGCAAGGCCTGCCATAGCGAGTTCCGCAATCATTAAGGGCTGTGCTGTTTGCACAAACCTGAGGCTCCCACAAAGACCGCACTTGCAAGTCAGATACCTCAGCGGTCGAGATCGTCTACTGCTTCCTGCAGCTCTTTGCGCGACTCGGCGAGTTTGTCCTTGCGCTTGTTGATCTTCTCGGCGTCGCCCTTTTTCTCGGCTTTCTTCAGGTCTTTTTCGCGCTGCGCCACTTCATGACGGGCGTCGAGCACCTTTTGCTCGCGTTCCTTGCGCAGGCTTGCGTCGGTGCAGTTGTCGACCCCGCGCAGCGCTGCTTCCAGGCCGGCGACCTGGTCGCTGTTGCCGTGGTCACGGGCAATCTTCAGCTGGTTCTCGATGGCGCTGCGCTTGGCGGCGCAGCCAGTCAGGCCGGCATCCGGCTGGGCAGCCTGGGCGGTGCCTGCGGCCGCCGCAATGGTCGCGAGCAGGAAAAGGGTGGAAATACGTTTCATGAAAAGCCTCCTGGACGGGGCGGGGCAGCAAAAAATTAGGGTGAAATCCTGCCTTGGTTTTGTCCTTTTAGAAACCCTTGCCGGGTATTTCCGCTTGAATCTCAGGAATTTCCTACAGGCTAATTGGTAAAAAATCATTGCTTAGGGCGCTCAAAGCCTTCGATACCGTGCTCGCCCAGCTGCGTTGCTATGGCTCGAACCTCGGCGGCTGCAAAAAAATCCACCAGTTGTCGTGCGCGCTTTTCGCCAATGCCGGGTAATGCCTGCCAGGTGTCAGCCGTGCGGGCCGCCAGTGCTTGCCAGTCGCCGGTGATCTGCATGCCATTGGGTAGGGGAGCGCCCAGCCCCCGCAGCCACTGGTCAAACGACCGGGTGCGGGCATCGTTGAAACTGCTGCGCAACTGGGCTGCCGTTCGCTCACTGATTCCTGCAACCTCGCTCAGGCGTGTGGCATCCAGTTGCAGCCAGTCAGTGAGCGAGGTTGCCAGCCCGGCTGCGACCAGCCGGCGCCAGGTGCCCGGCCCGGTGCGCAGCAGGGCCAGGCCGTGCTTGCCGCTCAGCCACGCCAGGCGGGCAATGAACTGTTCTTCACAGCCCACGCTGGCCTGCCAGCAACTGTGGGCGTGATACTGGTCGGCTGCCGGTGCCGCTACCGGCACGCGCTCGACAGCGCGGTGTACCACCTGCTCCAGGCGCGGAATGGTCAGCCCGGCCAGGCTCACCGCCACCTGGTCCCCAGGGCGAATGTCCAGGCTGTGCCAGCGCGCCAGCGAACCCATGCTCACTTGCGTGACCCGTCGGTTGTCGAGGGTTACCGGCAGCAGGTGCAGCACGGGCGTGACCCGCCCGGTACGACCGACCCGAAAGCGCACGTCGCGAACTTCGGCCAATGCTTGCATGTACGGGTACTTCCAGGCGGCGAGCCAGTACGGTGCCTTGGCCTGCCACCGTTCAGCGGGTGGCCGGCTACCCTGGCGCAGCACCACACCATCGCTGGCGAAGGGCAGGGCAGCGTGGTACCAGTGTTCACGCCATTGGGCCGCCTCATCCAGCGTATTGATGGCAACGCTGTAGCGCTGGCTGTCGGCAAAGCCCAGCTGTGCCAGCTGCGCGAGGCGTTCTGCCTGCTGCTCGGGGCCTTGCGGCCAGTCCCAGACGAACAGGCCCACCGCCTCGCCTTGTTCGCTGCTCAGGCGCTTGCGGGCGAGTAACCCGGCCACGGTATCGCGCGCCTTGGCGCCGCCCGCCTGGGCCTGAACATGCGCGTTCAAGCGCAGGTACAGCTCACCCTGCAACTGCAGGTCCATGGCCTGCGGCAGCTGGCGGGTGATGCTACCCAGCTGGGGGATGTGGCGGCTCCAGTCGTGCCCTTGGGCGCCGTTGCCCCGGCTGATCAGCTGCACCAGGCGGCCCTCTCGGTAAATGAGCGACACCGCCACGCCATCGACCTTGGGCTGGACCCAGACATCGGCCTTGCCGGCCAGCCAGCGCTGCACGGCGTGGCGGTCGTGCAGCTTGTCGATGCCCGTGTGGGGAATGGGGTGGGGTACCGGGCCGCCCGCGTTGGCCAGGGGCGCAGGGCCACCGGCCAGGCCGAAGCACTGCTGCAACTGCGCGAGGCGTTGGCGGCTCTGGTCATAAAGCTCATCAGGTACCAAGGCAATGCCTTGGCGATGGTAGTGGTCGTCCCAGCTGCCAAGGGTTTTTCGCAGTTGGGCAACCTCGCTGGCGACTTGCTGGGGGTTCCAGCCGGGGCATGAGCTGGCGTGCGCCAGTGGCGCGGCGAGCACCCCCAGCAGGGTGATGAACAGCATGAGCGGCATGGCCTGCATCCTTGCATGGCGGGTTGGCCCCTCAGCGTAGGCAAGCTGGCAGGCATTGCCGGTAAGCGATTGTGAGTCGATATGTCATGAAAAAGCCCCTGCCGATCGCTCGGCAGGGGCTTTCGTCCAGCGCTGCAGGAAAACTTACAGGCCAGCAGCGTCACGCAGCGACTGGGCGCGGTCGGTACGCTCCCAGGTGAAGGTGGTGAAGGTGTCGTCGCCGACAGTCTTCTGCTGCGGGGTACGGCCGAAGTGGCCGTAGGCAGCGGTTTCCTGGTACATCGGGTGCAGCAGGTCGAGCATGGTGGTGATCGCGTACGGGCGCAGGTCGAAGCACTCGCGCACCAGCTGGATGATCTTCTCGTCGGAGACCTTGCCGGTACCAAAGGTGTTGATCGAGATGGAGGTCGGCTGGGCCACGCCAATGGCGTACGACACCTGAATCTCGCAACGCTCGGCCAGGCCGGCGGCGACGATGTTCTTGGCCACGTAGCGGCCGGCGTAGGCGGCGGAGCGGTCGACCTTGGACGGGTCCTTGCCGGAGAACGCACCACCACCGTGACGCGCCATGCCGCCGTAGGAGTCGACGATGATCTTGCGGCCGGTCAGGCCGCAGTCGCCCACCGGGCCACCGATGATGAAGTTGCCGGTCGGGTTGATGTGGTACTGGGTACCTTTGTGCAGCAGTTCGGCAGGCAGGGTGTGCTTGACGATCAGCTCCATCACCGCTTCTTGCAGGTCTTTCTGCGAAACCTCAGGGTTGTGCTGGGTCGACAGTACCACCGCGTCGATGCCTACGACCTTGCCGTTTTCATAGCGGCAGGTGACCTGCGACTTGGCATCCGGGCGCAGCCATGGCAGCAGGCCGGACTTGCGTGCTTCGGCCTGGCGCTCGACCAGGCGGTGCGAGAAGCAGATAGGCGCCGGCATCAGCACTTCGGTTTCGTTGCTGGCATAACCGAACATCAGGCCCTGGTCGCCGGCGCCCTGGTCTTCCGGCTTGGAGCGGTCGACGCCCTGGGCGATGTCTACCGACTGCTTGCCGATGATGTTCATCACGGCGCAGGTGGCGCCGTCGAAGCCGACGTCGGAGCTGTTGTAGCCGATATCGATGATGACTTTGCGCACCAGGTCTTCCAGGTCGACCCAGGCCGAGGTGGTGACCTCGCCGGCGATGATGGCGACACCGGTCTTGACCAGTGTTTCACACGCTACGCGGGCGTATTTGTCCTGGGCGATGATGGCATCGAGGACTGCGTCCGAAATCTGGTCGGCGATCTTGTCCGGATGCCCTTCGGACACGGACTCGGAGGTGAAAAGGGAGTATTCGCTCATCTCGAAGGTTCCTGAAATTTACCGATGGTGTATGTCGCCAGCCGTGCGCTGGAAGTGCCGGACCTGGATCTGGAAACCGTTGCGCAAGCCCACGTACAGGCTGTCCGCATGGGCCAGCCCGGCCGCGTTGGCCCAGCGGGCCAGGTCGTCCTGTTCAAAGCCAAGCCACAGGTCGCCGCAGGCTTCGCGGGCCCACCCCTGGTCATGGCTGCACAACTCGGTGACCAGCAGGCTGCCGCCTGCCTTCACCCGTTTGGCCAGCTGGCGCAAGGCCAGGGCCGGGTCGCTGAAATGGTGCAGTACCATGTTCAGCACAACGCAGTCGGCGGCCACATCCGTGGCACCCAGTGCATCGGCCAACTGCAGGGTCACATTGTCGAGCCCCTCGCGCTGGCACACCTGGCGCGCCAGTTCGAGCATGGTCGCGCTGTTGTCCAGTGCAGTGACGTGGGCAAAGCGCCGGGCCAGGTCGGGTAGAAAACCACCGTCGCCGGGGCCGACTTCCAGGGCACTGGCCGCCGGGTCGAAATGCAGCTTGTCGAGCAGCGCCAGCAGGCTCTCGCGGTACTGCGGCAGGCCGGCGATCAGGTCTTGCTGGGCGCGGAACTTTTCTTCCACGCGCAGGAAGAAGTCCTGGCTGGTGACCGCGCGGCGTTGCTGGACCTGCGCGATGCGCGCCTGCACATCGGCCGGCAGGGCCAGGGCATCCACCTCTTCCAGCAGCGCCGCGTGCAGCCGGCCACCCAGGCGCAGGCTGTCGGGCAGGGCGCGGCGGTAGAAGATGGCATTGCCTTCACGGCGGGTAGCGACCAGCTCTGCCTGGGCCAGCACCTTGAGGTGGTGGCTCATGCCCGACTGCCCGATGCCGAAGATCTGGGCCAGCTCCAGTACACCGAACGAGTCGTTGGCCAGGGCTCGCAGCACGTTCAGGCGCAAGGCGTCGCCACTGGCCTTGCACAGGGCGGCCAATGTTTCGCATTGCTCGGGGATCGATTGCACACGGAGGTTCATGGGCGGGCAGTCTAGTCAGGCATTGGTGCCCTAGCAAGGCCAATATCAAAAAGTTTTGATATTGGCGATGAGTTGCAGCCTTCAAACTGCACGCTACAGGCTCCAGAGCAGTCCGGCTCGTCCCCTGCTTCTTTCTTGAAGCTTAAAGCTGGCCGCTTGGCGCTTAAATGTTTGCCCCAAGCCCCCCAGTGGGCGAAAATGGTCGTCTTTTTCGTGACACCACCTCTACAAGCCCCCCAGGAGACCAGCGATGCCCAGCCGTCGTGAACGTGCCAACGCCATTCGCGCCCTCAGCATGGATGCCGTGCAAAAGGCTAATAGCGGCCACCCAGGTGCCCCCATGGGCATGGCGGATATCGCCGAAGTACTGTGGCGTGACTACCTGAAACACAACCCGAGCAACCCGCACTTCGCCGACCGCGACCGCTTCGTGCTGTCCAACGGCCACGGCTCGATGCTGATCTACTCGCTGCTGCACCTGACCGGCTACGACCTGTCGATCGACGACCTCAAGGCCTTCCGTCAGCTGCACAGCCGCACCCCGGGCCACCCGGAATACGGCTACACCCCGGGCGTGGAGACCACCACCGGCCCGCTCGGCCAGGGTATCGCCAACGCCGTGGGCTTCGCCCTGGCAGAAAAAGTGCTGGCTGCCCAGTTCAACCGTGACGGCCACACCATCGTCGACCACAACACTTATGTGTTCCTGGGCGATGGCTGCATGATGGAAGGCATCTCCCACGAAGTCGCCTCGCTGGCCGGCACCCTGGGCCTGAACAAGCTGGTCGCCTTCTACGACGACAACGGCATCTCCATCGACGGCGAAGTGCACGGCTGGTTCACCGACAACACCCCGGCGCGCTTCGAAGCCTACAACTGGCAGGTGATCCGCAATGTCGACGGCCATGACGCCGACGAGATCAAGACCGCCATCGAAACCGCCCGCAAGAGCGATCGCCCGACCCTGATCTGCTGCAAGACCACCATCGGTTTCGGTTCGCCGAACAAGCAGGGCAAGGAAGACTGCCACGGCGCACCGCTGGGCAACGACGAAATCGCCCTGACCCGCCAGGCCCTGAACTGGAACTACGGCCCGTTCGAAATCCCGGCCGACATCTATGCCGAGTGGGATGCCAAGGCTGCCGGTGCCCAGGTCGAAGCCGAGTGGAACCAGCGCTTCGACGCCTACGCCAAGGCTTACCCGGAGCTGGCTGCCGAGTTCAAGCGCCGTGCCCGCGGCGAACTGCCGGCCGACTTCAGTGCCAAGGCCCAGGCCTACATCGAAGAAGTGGCTGCCAAGGGCGAAACCATCGCCAGCCGCAAGGCCAGCCAGAACGCCCTGAACGCCTTCGGCCCGCTGCTGCCCGAGTTCCTCGGCGGTTCGGCCGACCTGGCCGGCTCCAACCTGACCCTGTGGAAGGGCTGCAAGGGCGTCGAAGCCAATGACGCCAGCGGCAACTACGTGTTCTATGGCGTACGCGAGTTCGGCATGACCGCCATCATGAACGGTGTTGCCCTGCACGGCGGCCTGGTGCCTTACGGCGCGACCTTCCTGATGTTCATGGAATACGCCCGCAACGCCGTGCGCATGTCGGCGCTGATGAAGCAGCGCGTGATCCATGTGTATACCCACGACTCCATCGGCCTGGGCGAAGACGGCCCTACCCACCAGCCGATCGAGCAGCTGACCAGCCTGCGCAGCACGCCGAACCTGGACACCTGGCGCCCGGCTGACGCCGTTGAATCCGCTGTGTCCTGGAAAAACGCCCTGGAGCGCAAGGACGGCCCTTCGGCGCTGATCTTCTCGCGCCAGAACCTGCAGCACCAGGCGCGCAGCGCGCAGCAGATCGCCGACATCAGCCGTGGTGGCTATGTGCTCAAGGACTGTGCAGGCGAGCCTGAGCTGATCCTGATCGCCACCGGTTCGGAAGTGGGCCTGGCGGTTCAGGCCTTCGACAAGCTGACCGAGCAGGGCCGCAAGGTGCGCGTGGTTTCCATGCCGTGCACCAGCGTGTTCGATGCCCAGGATGCAGCCTACAAGCAGTCCGTGCTGCCGCTGGAAGTGGGCGCGCGCATCGCCATCGAAGCCGCCCACGCCGACTTCTGGTACAAGTACGTCGGCCTGGAAGGCCGCGTGATCGGCATGACCACCTACGGTGAGTCGGCGCCGGCTTCGGCCCTGTTCGAGGAGTTCGGCTTCACCCTGGAGAACATCCTCGGTACTGCCGAAGAGCTGCTGGAAGACTGATGTAACCCGGGAGGGCAGTGACGCCCTTCAGGTCGTGCAAGGGGAGGGCTTTGCCCTCCATCGCGACACAAGGCCGCTCCTACAGGGTACTGCGCATGCCGCACCCTGTAGGAGCGGCCTTGCGTCGCGATGGGCCGCCACGCGGCCCCAACCGCCATCATGCGTTAGCGAGCCAACGAATGCCCCACCTGCGTCCCTACAAAGTTGCACTCAACGGTTATGGCCGTATCGGCCGCTGTGTCCTGCGCGCGCTGTTCGAGCGGGGGGCGAAGGCCGGTTTCGAGATCGTTGCGCTGAATGACCTGGCCGACCAGGCCAGCCTGGAGTACCTGACTCGCTTCGACTCCACCCATGGCCGCTTCCCTGGCCAGGTGAAGGTCGACGGCGACTGCCTGCACATCAATGGCGACTGCGTGAAAGTCATGCGCAGCGCCACCCCCGAAGGCATCGATTGGGCTGCCCTGGGTATCGACCTGGTGCTGGAGTGCTCCGGTGCCTACAACACCCGCGCCGACGGCCAGCGCTTCCTCGATGCCGGTGCCCCGCGCGTGCTGTTCTCCCAGCCCATGGCCAGCGAGGCCGATGTCGATGCCACCGTGGTGTATGGCATCAACCAGGCTTGCCTGACCGGCCAGGAGCGGCTGGTTTCCAATGCCTCCTGCACCACCAACTGCGGCGTGCCCCTGTTGCGTGTGCTGGACCAGGCGTTCGGCATCGAGTACGTGCAGATCACCACCATCCACTCGGCGATGAACGACCAGCCGGTGATCGACGCCTATCACCACGAAGACTTGCGCCGCACCCGTTCGGCCTTCCAGTCGGTGATACCGGTGTCCACTGGTCTGGCGCGCGGTATCGAGCGCCTGCTTCCGGAACTTGCCGGGCGAATCCAGGCCAAAGCGGTACGCGTGCCGACCGTCAACGTGTCTTGCCTGGACATCACCCTGCAGACCGCCCGCGACACCAGTGCCGCCGAGGTCAACCGGGTGCTGCGCGAGGCCGCGCTGGCCGGCCCGCTGAAAGGCTTGCTGGCCTACACCGAGCTGCCGCATGCCAGCTGTGATTTCAACCATGACCCGCATTCGGCGATCGTCGATGCCAGCCAGACGCGTGTTGCCGGGCCCCGCCTGGTCAACCTGCTGGCCTGGTTCGATAACGAATGGGGGTTCGCCAACCGTATGCTCGACGTTGCCGAACACTATCTGCACGTCGTTCACCCAACCCGCAATAAACAGCCCTGAAGGACTGCATTCATGACCGTGTTGAAGATGACCGACCTCGACCTGCAAGGTAAGCGCGTACTGATCCGCGAAGACCTCAACGTGCCTGTGAAGGACGGTGTGGTAACCAGCGACGCGCGCATCCTGGCAGCGCTGCCGACCATCAAGCTGGCCCTGGAGAAGGGCGCGGCGGTAATGGTCTGCTCGCACCTGGGCCGCCCGACCGAAGGCGAGTTCTCTGCCGAAAACAGCCTCAAGCCGGTTGCCGAGTACCTGAGCAAGGCCCTGGGCCGCGAGGTGCCGCTGGTTGCCGATTACCTGGGCGGCGTCGCGGTGCAGGCCGGTGAGCTGGTGCTGTTCGAGAACGTGCGCTTCAACAAGGGCGAGAAGAAGAACGCCGACGAGCTGGCCCAGCAGTACGCTGCGCTGTGCGACGTGTTTGTCATGGACGCGTTCGGCACCGCGCACCGCGCCGAGGGCTCGACCCACGGTGTGGCCAAGTTCGCCAAGGTTGCAGCTGCAGGCCCCCTGCTGGCTGCCGAGCTGGATGCCCTGGGCAAAGCCCTGAAAGCGCCGGCCAAGCCGATGGCGGCCATCGTCGCCGGCTCCAAGGTTTCCACCAAGCTGGACGTGCTGAACAGCCTGAGCGCGGTCTGCGACCAGCTGATCGTCGGTGGTGGCATTGCCAATACCTTCCTGGCCGCTGCCGGCCACCCTGTCGGCAAGTCGCTGTACGAGCCGGACCTGGTCGACACGGCCAAGGCCATCGCTGCCAAGGTCAATGTGCCGCTGCCGGTTGACGTGGTGGTCGCCAAGGCGTTCGCCGAAGATGCCGAAGCCACCGTCAAGGCCATCGCCGATGTTGCTGCCGACGACATGATCCTAGACATCGGCCCGCAAACCGCAGCCCAGTTCGCCGAGTTGCTGAAGTCGTCGAAGACCATCCTGTGGAACGGCCCGGTCGGCGTGTTCGAGTTCGACCAGTTCGGCAAGGGTACCCAGGTGCTGGCCAAGGCCATCGCCGACAGCGACGCGTTCTCCATCGCCGGTGGCGGTGACACCCTGGCGGCCATCGACAAATATGGCGTTAGCAAGGAAATCTCCTACATTTCTACCGGTGGCGGCGCGTTCCTCGAGTTCGTCGAGGGCAAGGTCCTGCCAGCCGTGGCAATTCTGGAAGAGCGGGCCAAGGCCTGATGACTTCGGCGCCTGGCAAAGGGAGTGGCCTGATGGTCAAGCAATTGCCTGTGATGCTGCTGGCGGGTCTGCTGAGCGCGTGCTCCGGCAGCCCGGCTTCGCCTGACGACCCGGCGCAGCCGCCCAAGGGCGGCTGCTACCAGTCCGAGTGGCAGGCCGAGACCGTGCCGGTGATCAGCAAGCGTGTGGGCCCGGAAGGCCTGGAAAAGTACGACGAAGACCACCAGCGCAAGGCGCCGGGTTGCCCTTGATCGGGTAACTGGCAACCTGAAGGCTGATTTGTGGTCTTGGAAAGGGGCCGCTGTGCGCCCTTCGCGGGCAAGCCCGCGAAGGGCTGCAAAGCAGCCCCAAATCGAGGAAACTGAATGAAAGCGCTTTTGGCCGTGACGGTCCTGGCGACACTGGCAGGCTGCTCACTGCTGCAGCCGGCGCAACCCGCCCCGGCAGACAACTGGACCCGCTGGGTCTGCGATACCCAGGCCGAGGTGCTGTGGCGCTTCGCCGATGCCCAGCGTGACCAGGTCGACGTGCGCCTGGGCGGTGGTGACCAGGTTTACCGGCTCAAGGCCGAACCAGGTGCTTCGGGCGCGCTGTACAGCGATGGCATGCTGGCCTTCCACACCAAGGGCGAAGAAGGCCTGGTGTACTGGGTGGCAACCAACGATCTGATTGGGCGGGGCTGCAAGGCACCGTGACTGGCCGGGCCGCAATGGCGGCCCACACTACTTGAACAGCAACCGCCCCTGCGGCAGGCTTGCACGAAACATACGACGCTTGTCGGGAGAGAGATACACAATGGCACTCATTAGCATGCGCCAGATGCTGGACCACGCCGCCGAGTTCGGTTACGGCGTACCAGCTTTCAACGTCAACAACCTCGAGCAGATGCGCGCCATCATGGAAGCGGCCGACAAGACCGACTCCCCGGTGATCGTGCAGGCCTCGGCCGGTGCCCGCAAATACGCCGGCGCCCCGTTCCTGCGCCACCTGATCCTGGCTGCCATCGAAGAATTCCCGCACATTCCGGTGTGCATGCACCAGGACCATGGCACCAGCCCTGATGTCTGCCAGCGCTCGATCCAGCTGGGCTTCAGCTCGGTCATGATGGACGGCTCGCTGGGCGAAGACGGCAAGACCCCGACCGACTACGAATACAACGTGCGTGTCACCCAGCAGACCGTGGCCATGGCGCACGCCTGTGGCGTTTCGGTAGAAGGCGAGCTGGGCTGCCTGGGTTCGCTGGAAACCGGCATGGCCGGTGAAGAAGACGGTATCGGTGCCGAAGGTGTTCTGGACCACAGCCAGATGCTGACCGACCCGGAAGAAGCCGCTGATTTCGTCAAGAAGACCCAGGTCGATGCATTGGCCATCGCCATTGGTACCAGCCACGGTGCCTACAAGTTCACCAAGCCGCCAACCGGTGACATCCTGGCCATCGAGCGTATCAAGGAAATCCACAAGCGCATCCCCAATACCCACTTGGTGATGCACGGCTCCTCGTCGGTACCGCAGGAGTGGCTGGCGATCATCAACCAGTACGGTGGCGAGATCAAGGAAACCTACGGCGTACCGGTTGAAGAAATCGTCGAAGGCATCAAGTACGGCGTGCGCAAGGTCAACATCGACACCGACCTGCGCCTGGCTTCCACCGGTGCCATGCGCCGCCACATGGCCATGCACCCGAGCGAGTTCGACCCTCGCAAGTTCTTCGCTGAAACCGTGAAGGCCATGCGTGATGTGTGCATCGCCCGTTACGAAGCGTTTGGCACTGCAGGCAATGCCTCGAAGATCAAGCCGATCTCCCTGGAAGGCATGTTCCAGCGCTATGCCAAAGGCGAGCTGGCGGCCAAGGTCAACTGATCGAACCGTTGAGCGTTATAGAAAGACCCGCAGAAATGCGGGTTTTTTTTGCTTGGCATTCAGGCCTTGGGAGCGATTTGGCGGCCCCCGGCATCAGGCTCACAGTCATGTTGCAAAGCTACCGTTAGTCGACTAATTTCTTCGTCCATGGCTTATTGCCATGCCTTGCATTGCGTCTTTCGTAGCCACGGCTAGAGTTAAGCTCGGAGCCAATAGCAAGTCGTAGTTGGACATACAAGAGAAGCAGCATGGATGGCGCTTACCCTCAGCCACTGGATGGCAGTTCGGTTCTTCTGGTGGTAGACGATTACCCCGAAAACCTCATCAGCATGCGGGCTTTGCTGGCCCGGCAAGATTGGCAGGTGTTAACAGCCGGTTCGGGGATGGAAGCCCTCAGCACCTTGCTGGAGCATGATGTCGACCTGGTCCTGCTGGACGTGCAAATGCCGGAGATGGACGGCTTTGAAGTTGCCCGGCTGATGCGCGGCAGCCAACGTACGCGGCTGACACCGATCATTTTCCTGACCGCGAACGAACAGTCCGAAGCGGCCGTGCTCAAAGGCTACGCCAGCGGCGCCGTGGACTACATGTTCAAACCGTTCGACCCCAAGGTTCTCAAGCCCAAAGTCCAGGCCTTGCTCGACCAGCAGCGCAACCGGCGCATGCTGCAGCGCCTGACCCGGGAGCTGGAAGCCGCCAGGGCGTTCAATGGGTCGATTCTGGAGAACGCCGCCGAAGGCATTCTGGTGGTGGACGCACAGGGCGTGATCAGCTTTGCCAACCCGGCCATTTCCCGCTTGCTGGCGGCCCCCGTGCAGCACATTCAGGGCGCCCAACTGCTCGACCTGGTGCAGCTTCCCGCTGCCTGCCCATGGCTTGAATCGGAGTTCTACCGTGCTTACCTGGGGCAAGAAATCTACCGCGTGCACGACGCGCAACTGCGCACGCTGGCCGGCGAGCTTGTTCCGGTGGCATTGTCGTGCGCGCCGTTGCCAGCCGACCAGCAGGCCATGGTGGTGACCGTGCTGGACATGTCGGCAGTGCGCAACCTGCACCAGCAACTGGAGTACCAGGCCGTTACCGACCCGCTGACCGGCCTGCTGAACCGCCGCGGTTTCTACCAGGCGGCCGAGGGCGCTCTGTTGCGCAACGAGCGCTCGGACAAGGCCCAGGCGCTGATGTACATGGACCTGGACGGCTTCAAGCGCATCAACGACACCCTTGGCCATGACGCCGGTGACCGCGTGCTGCGCTGGGTCGCCGAGCAACTCAAGGACTGCCTGGGCAGCGAGGCCTTGCTGGCGCGCATGGGCGGCGATGAATTCACCGCGCTGTTCGACAGCCTGCCTTACCCGGAGCAGGCTGGGCGTTATGCCGAGCGGCTGCTGGAGCGGGTGTCCATCCGCCATGAAGTGGACGGCCTGGATGTGTGCCTTGGGGTGAGCATTGGTATTGCCACCTATCCGGAATGCGGTGCCAATGTCGAAGGCCTGCTGCGCGCAGCCGATGCGGCGATGTATGCCGCCAAGCAGGCCGGGCGCCAGCAGTACCGCTTTTACGACCAGGAACTCAACGGGCGGGCGCGTTCGCGACTGATGCTCGAAGACAGCGTGCGCACCGCCATCGAGCAACAGGACTTCACCCTGGTGTACCAGCCGCAAGTCAGCTTCATCGATGGCCGCCTGCGGGGTTTCGAGGCCTTGTTGCGCTGGCAGCACCCGAGCGTCGGCGATGTGCCGCCAGGCCTGTTCATTCCTCTGCTCGAGGAAGCCCGGCTGATCAACCGGCTGGCCAGCTGGATCTACCGCCAGGGCGCGGCCCAACGCCATGCCTGGTACCAGCACTTTCCCGCAGACCTGGTGCTGGGCATCAGCCTGAGCCGTGCGCAGTTTGTCATGCCCGGGCTGGTCGAAGAACTGCAGCGGGTGATCCATTTTTACCAGTTGGACCCGGCGCAACTGGAGGTCGAGGTTGCAGAGACCTCGCTGATGTACAACATCGATGCGGCGGTGAAACAGATCCATCGCCTGCGCGAGCTGGGCGTACGGGTGGCGCTGGATGACTTTGGCGCCGGCGACTGTTCACTGCGCATGCTGCGGGACCTGCCGATCGATACCCTGAAGCTGGATCGCCACCTGGTGGCACGCTTGCCTGATACGGCAGTGGATACCGCCTTGGTGCGCAGTGTCATCAGCTTGTGCGCCGACTACGGCATCACGGTCATTGCCGAGGGCGTGGAAACCCCGGCCCAGGCAGCCTGGCTCAACGCCAATGGTTGCGAGTATGTGCAGGGGTTCCTGGTGGCCCACCCCATGACCGCCTCGGACGCTACCCGCTTCCCGGTGATTTTCTCCTGGCCAGCGCCATGATTGGCTAGAATCGGCATTCGTTACGCCGAATGCACTGCCATGACCGTATTACGTTACCTGCAAGCCTACCCGCCGCACCTGCAAGAGCAGGTGCGCAAGATGATCGACAGCGACCGCCTGGGCGAGTACCTGCAGCGCCGCTACCCCGGGCGCCATGATGTGCAAAGCGACAAGGCGCTGTACGGCTATGCCCAGGAGCTGCGCCAGCAGTACCTGCGCAGTGCGCCGGGCCTGGACAAGGTGTTGTTCGATAGCCGGCTCGACCTGACCCACCGCGCGCTCGGCCTGAACACCGCGGTGTCGCGGGTGCAGGGCGGCAAGCTCAAGGCCAAAAAGGAAATCCGTATTGCCTCACTGTTCAAGGAGGCCGCACCGCAATTCTTGCGCATGATCGTGGTGCATGAGCTGGCGCACTTGCGCGAGCGCGACCACAACAAGGCCTTCTACCAGCTCTGCCAGCACATGGAGCCCGATTATCACCAACTGGAATTCGACCTGCGCGTCTACCTGACCTACCGGGAACTGCCGGGCAACCTCTGAGGAACATGCAGCATGGACGTGAGCAAGACCAAAAGCAGCTTCTACCGGCGCCTGTACGTAGCCTGGCTGATCGACAGCCGCACCGCGACCAGCGTGCCGGCCCTGGTGGAAGCCACCGGTATGCCGCGGCGCACCGCCCAGGACACCATCGCCGCGCTGGCCGACCTAGACATCGTTTGCGAGTTCGAGCAACAGGAAGGCGCGCGCAACCACGCCGGGCATTACCGTATTCGTGACTGGGGCGCGGTCGACAAACAGTGGATCAGCCAGCATCTGCGGCAGGTCCGCGATGTGCTGGGTTACCCTTGAGGCCAAAAATAGAGGCAAAATGACACTATTGGCCGCTGCCCCCGGCAGTGCGGTTGTGTAATCTCACCCGCAGTGTGTGCCCTCCATGGCAAAAGGACATAAGCATGCGGCCACTGCTTTGTGCGCTGGGAGTACTGGCAATCTTGCTGGCAACACCTGCCCTGGGCCAGGGCAAGCTGCGCCTGGTGGCGGACAAATGGCCCCCGTTCACCGATGTAGACCTGCCGGGCGGTGGCTTGGCGACCAGCATCGTCACCACGGCGCTGTCCCGTGCCGGCTACGCCAGCAGCTATGAGGAGGCGCCCTGGGCGCGGGCGCTGCAGGGCGTTGCGCAAGGGCGCTACGACGTGTTGATCGATGCCTGGTACAACGAGGCGCGTGCCAGTATCGGGCAGTTCTCCACGCCATACCTGACCAACCGTATCCGCTTGCTGCAGCGAAAAGGCCAGGCGATACGCTACCGGCAACAGTCGGACCTTTACCCCTACACCATCGCTGTCGTGCGTGATTACGCCTATTCCCCTGGGTTCGACGGCGATCCGCGCCTGCACAAGGTGGCGGTGCGCACCTTTTCCTCGGCATTGCGCATGGTCGCAGCAGGGCGAGTAGACCTGGCGGTGGAAGACGAGTACGTTGCCCGCTACAACCTGCAGCGTGAACCGCAGCAGGTGCGTGACGGGGTGGTGCTGGTTGAGCCGCCGCTGGGGGAGAACACCCTGCATATCCTGGTCAGCCTGAAGCACCCGGAGCGTGCGCGGATCGTCGCGCGGTTCGAGCAGGCGATCGCAGCGATGAAGGCCGATGGCAGCTATGCCCGGCTGCTGCGCCAGCATGGCTTTTGAGCTTGGGTGGCGTTACCGGCCTCTTCGTGGGTAAAGGCCGGGTCAGGCCTCAGCCCGGGTTGCCTTCCTTGATCAGGTGCGCGGCCAAGGTCCGCAATGGCCCCAACTGCCGGCAGATCAGCGCCAGTTGTGTCTGCACCAGCCGTTGATGTTCATCCAGCTCATCTGGCATCTGCTCCAGGGCGTTGGCCAGCGCTTCTTCGGCATCGCTGTGAATGGCCACGGGCAGCCGCGCTGCCAGGCCGTTGGCGATTTCGTCCAGGCTGCTGGCCAGGCTTTGCCCGGCACCTTCGATCAACTGTTCCTGGGCCTGGGCCGGCAATGCCGTATCGCGGTGCGCGCCCAGCCCCGAGAGGTAGCTGAGCAGGGTGTGCGACAGCACCAGGAACCGGAAGCCGACATCGGCCTCCTTACGGAAATGCCCCGGCTCCATCAGCATGTTGGCCAGGGTGGTGGACAGCGCCGCGTCGGCGTTGTGGGCATTGCGCCGGGCCAGGCGGTAGGCCAGGTCGTCGCGTTTGCCGTGGGCATACTGCTGCATGATCTGGCGCAAGTACACGCTGGCACAGGCCAGGGTATTGGCCAGCGCCTTGTTCAGGCGCCGCCCCTGCCAGTCAGGCAGGAACAGGAACACCGCAAGGATGGCAATCAGGCTGCCCACCAGGGTATCGAACAGGCGCGGCAGGAACAGGCCGTAGCCGTCGCCGATCTGGTTGAAGCAGAACAGTACCATCAGCGTGATCGCGGCCGTGGCCAGGGTGTAGCGGGTCGTGCGGTTGACGAAGAACACCACCCCGGCAACTACGGCGAACAGCGACTGGATAAGCGGGTTGGGGAACAGGTCGAACAAGGCCCAGCCGACGGTCAGGCCAATGGCCGTGCCGAAAATGCGCTGCACCAGCTTGCGCCGGGTCGCACCGTAGTTGGGCTGGCAGACGAACAGGGTGGTGAGGATGATCCAGTAGCCCTGGGTGGGGTGGATCAGGTGCACCATGCCGTAGCCAATCGACAGTGCCAGGGGCAGGCGCAAGGCATGCCGGAACAGCAGCGACGTGGGTGTCAGCTGGGTACGCAGGCGCGTCCACACGTCTTTGAGCGAGCGTGGCGAGCGGTCGAGCAGGCTGCTGTCACTGGCGTCGGCCAGGCTGTCGGGGTTGCTCGCGGCACTGAGCAGGCGGTCGAGCGTGGCCAGGTTGGCAGCCAGGGCCCGCAGCGAGCGCAACAGGCCGCGCCAGGCCGGGTTGTTTTGCAGGCGCAGGTGCTCCAGCGCAGCGTTGAGGTCTTCGAGGGCCTCGGGATAACCGCTGGCCAGCACGAAAGGCTGGCGCAGGCGGATCGAACGGGCCAGCTCCTGGCAGGACGCGCCCTGTTTGCGCAGCAGGCGCTGACAGCGGAACATCACGTCACTGTGGAAGAACGTTTCGGTCAGGGCGTTGTAGGGGTAATGCGAGGCACTGACCCGCTCGTGGATGTCCTGGGCCAGGAAATACAGCTTCAGGTAGCGGCTGACCTTGGAGTTTGGCTGGCTGTTGCCGACCCGGTGCAGGATGATTTCCTTGGCCGCGTTCAGGGCTGCCACCACCTTGCCATTCTGCTGGGCCAGGGCCAGGCGTGTGGCTTCGACGTCGAGGGTGCGCACCGGCTCGAACAGGCTGGCCTTGAGTTTCAGGTAGCTGCCCAGCTCGAAGAACAGCTTGGCCAGGCTCTGCTGGACCGGCTGGTTGGAAAACAGCGCCTGCCACAATACCGATAACAGCCCGTACCAGGCCGCGCCCGCCACCAGCAGCATGGGCTCGTGCCAGAAATCCGTGACCTGGCCGCCGCGCTGGTCTACGCCGATCATGGTGTAAACCGCGGTGATCAGGGTTGCCGAGGCAATGGCCCCGTAGCGTTCGCCCAGTGCGCCGAGCATGGTCAGGCTGAACGCTGCCAGGGCCAGGGCGATGGCGAAGAACCAAGGGTAGGGGAACAGCAGTTCGACCGCCAGCGCAGCAATGGCGAAACACACCAGGGTGACGACCAGGGCGCTGAGGCGGCCCTGCCAGCTGTCGTCGGTTTCGGCCAGCGCGCTGGCGATGATGCCGAGGAACAGCGGGATCAGCAGGGCCATCTCGTTCTGGTACCAGCACAGGGCCAGGCTGCCGGTGAGGGCGATGGTGACCCGGATGCTATAGCTGAACTTGTCTTGGCCCCACAGGCGACGCAGTGACTGACGGAACGAGCTCGATGACATGTTGGCCTGCTAGGCAGTGATCAGAGGAATACCTTTCAGAACCGGTTACTGGGGCCGCTTTGCGGCCCTTCGCGGGCGCGCCCGCTCCCACAGGTACTGCACAAAACCCCGTGGGAGCGGGCATGCCCGCGAAGGGGCGCGAAGCGGCCCAGATTCCGGCGCTGGGCACGGGCCAGCAAGAAGCGTTCCGTGCTGCTGAATGGATTCTACTCTACACGAACTGCGCTGCGGCGTTGGCCGATGCCCAGGCCCACTGGAAATTGAAACCACCCAGGTGGCCGGTGACATCCAGCACTTCCCCAATAAAGTACAGCCCGGGGCTTTTCAGCGACTCCATGGTCTTGGACGACACTTCGCGGGTATCCACGCCGCCCAGGGTCACTTCGGCGGTGCGGTAGCCCTCGGTGCCCGCAGGCACCACCTGCCAGTTGGCCAGCTTCTCGGCAATCTGCGCCAGTTCTGCGGGGGTGTACTGCTTCATGGGACGGGACTCGAACCACTGCTCGGCCAGCAGGTTGGCCAGCTTGCGGGTGAACACTTCGCCCAGCACGGTCTTCAGTTCGGCATTGGCGCGCTCGGTTTGCATCTGCTGCAGCCAGGTGAGTGCATCGCGGTCGGGCAACAGGTTGATCTCGACAGTGTCACCGGCTTCCCAGAACGACGAGATCTGCAGGATTGCCGGGCCACTCAGGCCACGGTGGGTGAACAGCAGGTTTTCGCGGAAGCTGGTGCCGTTGCAGGTGGCCGTGCAATCAAGCGAAGTGCCGGACAGCTCGCTGCACAATGCCTTGAGTTGTGGCTCGGTGATGGTGAACGGCACCAGCCCGGCGCGGGTCGGCAGCAGGGTGTGGCCAAACTGGCGCGCGACCTGGTAGCCGAACCCGGTGGCGCCCAGGGTCGGGATCGACAGGCCACCGGTGGCGATCACCAGTGACTGGCAGG
>NZ_AEWE02000072.1:0-69550 GCF_000190455.2 Pseudomonas sp. TJI-51 | reverse complement strand
ACCTTGATGCTAGTAGAACACGAAGCGTGCTCGCGCCTCTTCGAACTCGGCACCTTGGACGTGATGGAGATCGCGGCAATCAGCGGGCACAAGAGCCTCGCTATGTTGAAGAGATATACCCATTTGAAGGCCTCGCGACTGGTTAAAAAGCTCGAAGGCAACAAACACCGCGGCCAGCAGGTGGTCATCAATCACCTGGTCCCGTACCCCGCCATAACTCAGCAGACGCCCACAGGCGTTGTTGTCCGCGTCTTGGACTTCGAAGGAGTAGAAGGGCAAGGACTCACGCCGGAAATCGCGCTACAGAGCGCCCAGGACGCCCTGCTGAGGCATCTCATGGTGGCCTTGCGTGACAAACGCCACGTACCAGCACCTGATCAGTACCTGGAACAGGTCGACGAGGCAGACATCATCATGCTGGATCCACTCTGCCTACTCTCAGAACAGTCAAAAGGGGGGGGTCACACTTTTTTGCAGTGATTGGGTGATCTTGAAAGTACGGGTAGCCAGGACAGACGCGGGATTCGGGCACTACATTGCCAATCCGGGGTGTGGCGAGGGGGAGGATCAGCACCTGGTCGTTTGGACTATATCGGCTTGTTCAACGGGTCTGTCACGAGGACGAACATTACTAGCTCACCAATGTTCGTTTCTGCTTACGGAGGCAATGGCTCCGGAGGAACCTGCGGGAATAGATATCAACTTTCTGCGGCTGTATTTTACGGAGGCTGGATTACAGTTGCAGGGTCAAGCCATACATACGATGTAGGTTCCAAATCGGATTCCATCGGTTTCATGGTGCCAGCGGGCAGTGCATATCAAGTGTCGTCCGCTCCATATACATGCGGCGCTGGACGAATCTATCTGGCTGAATTCACTCAGTGATCATCTTGCCAATCCGGGGTGTGGTCACCGGGAGAGTCAACAGAGATACAAAGCGGCTCGGTGTATACATCTATCTGCGGGAGCTATTGGTTGAACGCCCCGGAGTCAATTTGCAATAACCTTCCATATACCGATGTTGTGTTTTCAGAACCAATGGCGTCTCCACCGCAGATAATTGTCGCTTCTACCAGGCTCTTTCCATTTACTCCATGCGCTGCAGGAGCATCAGATGCGATAGACCATGTGGTAGCAAGTGTGACCCGCTTTGGATTCAGGCTATATGGAGGTGCTAGTCCTTCTTCAACAGCGTCTGGTTCTTGCGGATCAGCTGCTGTAAATGGACGTGCAGTTAGTGGCTTCTCGTGGCTCGCGCTTAATAAGAAGCCTTGATTGCCAATCCGGTGTGTGGAAAGGCGGCAACGGAAGCGCAGGAACGCTAACTACACTTTGCGCCATGTGCTACGCCCGGTTTGATGGAATAAATAATACGGGCAGCATCCTTATGATCACTGCCTACTACGGCAAAGTCGTTATAAACAACAATTACAATGAAGACCAGAACGTGTATGAGTTAAGTGGATACGTAGGTGGGACCAGAGTAGTCAATTCACTAAACGCCAATAGAGCGTATTCCAAATCAACCTCAATCACCTTCTTTGTGCCGGCGGGATCAGCTTACTCAATAACCTCAAATCCGCCGAATCAATCAAGCGGGCCTGGCCGATTCTATGCCTATGCTGTTTACTAGCTTGCCAATCCGGGGTGTGGTTCAGGATGTATAAACCATCGTATGTCCTGACTAGAATTTCTTATGTAAACAATCAACCAGGAGCTAACGGATACGCGACCTGTGGAAGTGAGCCCGGAAAGGAGACTGGCTCTTTCCAGTGGTCGTTATCCTGCGGCAATCGAGCGTGCATGAGTTACGGATTCATAGCCGGCCAGGTACAGGAGTATGTCGTCCCCCAAGATGCTGCAGCCCTAACATGCTTTTAGTTCACTGTTTACGCTGCCCATAAGAAAGCCCCTTACCGGGGCTTTTTTATGGGAGGGTTTATTCGAATCTGGTGCACATGGACTTCGTGATGGTTGGCAAGCCTGTTAATAGCAAGTTGCTGTGCAATACCCGGTGCCCTGATCTTGGGCATAAGCCTGGAGAATCCAGTTTCCAGACGAGTCGTAGACCTTGCAGCCGAAGCCTGGATAGGTGCTTGCTACGTTTGTACCATGGTTTGAAGTTATGGTGCAGATCTTGTGGGCTCCGATATTAAGTGTTCCGCCCCAACCCCCTACACTTTTAGGGCGGTAATAAGAAGTTGAATACTCGCTTGGTGTCCCTAAGCCGCCATTGGATGTCCACACCCCGGATTGGCAAAACACAATTTTAACGGTAGCAGTAGACAACTTGGGTGCCAGAGCCGGAGTAATACCAGTTCCCTCCGCTAAATGTTAATGACTTCGAGTTTCCACTGCCGTAATTGAGGGTGCATATTACCCACGTCCCTAGATTAGAGCCGGTTACCCGATACGGCCCATCAAGTCCGCCACCGACCTTGGACCACACACCGGATTGGCAAGCTTATTCGAAGCGGGCGCAGATACATTGGGCAGGCCCGCCTTCGCCGTAGCAAAGGTTAGGTTCGACTGCGTATGTGTCGTAGCTGCTCGACTGTTTTCCGGAACATCCGGTGCGTATTTCGTTTGCGGCGCATCTACAAGGATTGCCAACCCGTATCACTGTGGCAGCGCTAGTTATACCGCTCCCTTTCCACGCTCCGGATTGGCAAGATCGTCTATGGCTTATAACAGCCGTAGGAAATACAGGGCTGACATCCACCCACCGCCACTGCGAACTGCGTGTAAGCGTTATAACCTGTAGGGCAACTGCAAGCACCCGTTAGAGGGTTCCCACCGCCACATCCGCCACCGGCCCAACTTGCATAGAAGTAAGACCCTCCCCAACGCTCACCAGGAGTAGCTCCCCGCCACACCCCGGATTGGCAAAAAGCAGTTTTGCATGTAAAGCTATTTCAGAACTTGGCAAGCCATATGGTAACTATCGAGGCTTTTGTCATTAATCAAGCCAATGAGAACCGCTCCCTCCGGACAATATGCAGCACCTGAATTCGACGAGTCGTGATAGGACACGTAACCGCCGATTACCTTTTCTCCGAGCTTTACTCCCGAGGCGGAAGTCCACACCCCGGATTGGCAATTAGAACTGGCAGCAGAAAATAGTTGAATAGTCATTCTGTCCAATAATTATCCCGGGCGTGCTGCTCCCCCTCCACCCGCTTCCCGTTGTGTCCCAGGCAATCTTCGTATATCCGGCAGGGCAAGCGTAAGTCGTTACGTCGTTAGACGAATAGCCGGGTATCGTGAATGCCTTACACGTAGGAGCGCCCCCGCCGTTGGATTTCCACACACCGGATTGGCAAGATAGTGTGAGGCCAGCAGCGTTGCGGCCTACAAGGCCATTCGGAGAGCATCCGGCACCCTCAGTTGCCACTCCGTTGAGCTGGAGGTACTCCCCTACTTCGGTCCTCCCTTCCGAGGTCAACTTGCCCCCGCGCATCTCGCCGGCGGTGTAGACGTTCTTGTTTGCATACGAGCGCACCCAGGTCGGATCGCTCATATACCAACCGCCGACCCATTTCTCGTTGTACCAACCACTATCCCCGCGAGTACGGAACCACCCACCGGTATAGGTCTCCCCGGTAATGTCAGCCGTCTGCCCCTTGATCGTGCCGCCGACGGTTGCGTTGCCGGCGACGGCAGCGTTCCCGGTGATGTTTGCTGTAGTAGCGTTCACCGTGCCGGTGTTGTTGAGGTTGTTGCCTCCCATGTCGATCGAGGTGTTCATCCGGTTCACTTCGGGGTGACCCGCTACCGAGTTTCGATACAGGTAGTCGTTGGTAAGGGCGCCGTCGTCGAAAAACAGAGCGGTCGCCAAGTGCCCTGCCCCCGGGGAAACGCCGTAGGACGCCAGCGGCACGCCCCACCCTCCAAACGAGCCCTCCACCCGGGCTGTGTCGACGTTCGAGACATAGCCGCCGCGAGCGCCCACCTGCTTGGCAATCCGACGAATGCTGGTCTCGGAAATGGTTTCACCGCCGGTGGTGACAACCAGCGTCTGCAGCTTATTCGGCGTCGGCTCGATCGCCAGTACCCTGTAGGCCTGGCCGAAGCTGTTCAGGTCGGCGACGCTCGTCTCCAGGTACCCGGTGTTCTTCAACATCGTCGTGGTAATCGTCGCCGGCGTAGTCGGCCCTGCAGCCGCAACGACCGCGGCGTAGTTGTCCTTGATATAGGCTGCAGCCGCGTCGGAAATGATTTTCTGGTGATCGGCAGTGGTCTGCGCGGCCATGTTGTCCGCGTGATCGAACATCGCCTGGGCACCGATCCCGAGGGCGGAGATCACCAGAATCAGCACCACGATCATTTCGATCGCGGCAAAGCCCTGCTGCTTCTTCGCACCCCGCAATACCCTGCCTCTCGCCTTCATGTTCTCGTCCCTCCAAATAGGTTTTCGGTGCTCCACGAGGCCTGCCGGAGCTGTTGTTCGATGTCTTGGTGCAACTGGCCAAACTCGCCCTTCCGGATCTTGGCCCGGATCCCGGTATCGCCTGCGCCAATGGAGAGCGTCTTGACCATCAGTCGACCAGGCTGACCAGGCTGCCGTTTGATGGTCTGCCAGATGACTGCACTCAGACCGTCGGCAAGCAGGTCGTTGTTGTTCGGCAGCTCCGCGCACCAGGTCGAGATCCTCGACAGAGCATCAGGAATGTCACGACCGTGTATGGTCGCGATGACCAAGCGACCATTGGTACTCGCGGTGACTGCCTCGACGCCGGCGGCCGTGTCCCTAATCTCACCAATGAGGATCAGGTCCGCACTGGCTCGCATCGTTTTGATGAGGTGCTCGCGGTATCCACCAGCCTTTCGCGACGCCGGCACTTGGATACAACGGCCAGGACCATGCAGCCCGTTCAGAGGCGTTTCCGGCGGATCCTCAATCGCGATAGCGACGCCGCCATGAATCATCAGGCGCTCCACCACGAGAGATGCTGCAGAGGTCGTCTTGCCGACCCCCATCTCACCAGCGAAAAGGATCAGCCCCCGCGTCCCCTTATCGAGCAGGAGCTTTACCGCGTGCGGAGGCAGGCCCAGAGTCGCGAAGCGGCGGATCTCCGCCTCCGGTCGCCGAATGAAAAAGACGTTGCTGTTGGTCACGTCGGTCATCTGGGTGACCCGCAGCATCGTACCCTCGTGGATCACCGCAAACTCGGACTCACCATGCGTGGCGTAGCCCTCCATGCACTTCTGGCGAAGTGCATGAATAAGCTCCTGCATGCTGTCTGGCACAGGGATCCGGGGCGCATGCGCCCCGGCCACCTGTTTCATGTCGCTGTAGCCCTCACCAATGTAGAGATCGATCCAGCCGAACTCTTTAGGCGAATGGTTTTCTGGGCCGCTCATACCCCTCCCTTACTGCCACCGGCAGATTAGGTGTTGCTCGCCCAGGTGAGGGAGTTGCTGGTGGCACTGCTGCAACCGGCGGTCGCAGCAGCCTGGGTGACCTCACCAATGATCGCGGTACCGGAGTTGATCCTGGTGGAGTACACCCCACCCCGGGCCAGCTTGGTGGCCAAGGTCAGGCAAACGCCTTCGGGAACAGCGGCAGACGCGACCGTGAAACCGGTACCGGTGGATACCACGGTCACAGCACCACCCCAGGTGTTGTAAAGCGCGCCGGAGGTAACGGTCATGTTCTTCGGCACAGCACCGGCCTTGATCAGCGCCGGCACCAGGTTCGTACCGGAAGCGCCGTAGCCGGAAGAGGTTTTCAGGTTCTTGGTGCCAGCCATGAGCATGTTGACGTTGGAGATCTCTTCGGCGGCCTCGTTGCTACCGAACAGGGTGTCCCAGCGACTCGCCGCCAGGGCCAGCAGGCCGATCACGATGATGAGCACCACGATCATCTCGATAGCCCCGAAACCCGCCTGCTTCTTCGCATGGGCCTTGCGATTGATGCCAGGCTGAACTGGCTTTACTTCTGCTGCTTTTTCCATAGCTACCTCTGTGGTTGGGATTTTGCTGTTGTTCACTTCGCTACCGCCTGAATTGCGTCCTGGATGCCCGACACCCCCGAAATAACCGTCATCAGAATCACACCGACCGTGATGATCCCGCCGGCGATTGCCATTTTTGCGGCCGACTGGATCTGCTTGATGCTCTTCTTCAGCCATCGATCACCGAAGTTGCTCAACGCATCTTCGAAACCATCCTTGCCCGACAGGATCATGAGGAACTGGACTGCCTTCTTATCTGGGAAGTCGTATCCGGCCTTGCTCAACGCGACCCCCAGGTTCCCCCCGATACCCAGACCGTAGAAGGCGGCATTAAGGCGTTCGCGCAACCACGGGCTCGCTTCCGCGGCCATCATCCGGAGGGAGTCCTGCAGGGAAACGTTTGCTTGGATCATCACGCCGACGTTGAGGAGGAACGTCGAGCCGTGGAGCATTCGATACACCGACCAAGGCGGAAGCTTGTCGAGGTGGACGCGCAGTCCACCTCGCAGATATGGAAGCGAGGCGAAGACCAGGAACAGGAAGATCAGAATGCCGGCCAGGGTGATCGCCCCGTAATGGACGACGTATTGGGACATCTCGTAGAGGAAGGCCGCGGCGCCGGACCAGGTCTCTGGATTAGAGGTCCTGGCCAATTTGGGAACCAACTTGGTGGACACCATCACCAGCATCACGCAGACCATGGCCATCAGGAACGACGGATACACCGTAGCCAGCAGGATGGCTCCCACGATGTCCTGCTTGGCCGTGATGATCTTTCCGCAGTTGTCGAATGAGGTCTTCAGATCGCCAGAACGCTCGCCAGCGGCGATCAGCGTGTATTCCTGATAGGGAACCCACTTTGCCAAGGCCTTGGATAGCGGCTTGCCGTCGGCCACCTCACGGTAGCAGTCGTAGGTCACCGCAGCGAGCGCTCGCTTCGGTTTCTTCCCGTTCTCACTATAGATCTTGTACATGTCCTTCAATGCAACATCGAGGAGCACTCGGTTTTCCAGGAGCAACGACAGCGCCTCGTAGAGCTCCATCCTTATAGAGCCGTAGAACTGCAGTCGGATCACCGCGAGATCCAGCCTGGCCATCAAATCGTGCAACTGCATTTCAATCCCTCAGGGTGATTTCGTCTTCGTCGAGCGTGCAGATGTCGCGCTCTCCGTGCAGCGGATCCACACACCCCATGTTCATCAGGCGAATGAGGTGCGCGTTCTTGGTGATGCCGCCCATGTGGTCGACCCAGTAAGCCCTGGCGTCGGCCTTGCCCTTCTCTCGGAATGCCTTCATGAACCCCTTGTTCGGCATCATGACCTCCGAGACCACCGTCCGACCGCGCACACCCGTGCCGTTGCAGTCAGAACAACCTGGGCCACACACGTAAACGGTGCTGGGCGTGCAGAAGCGCTCCACACGCTCAATGAGGTCAGATGGCAGTTGGGCCTTGGCTTGTACGAACGGCAGCTTGCAGCTGTTGCAGAGCGTTTTAACCAGCTCTTGGTTGATGAGCCCGGTCATCAACATGGGATCCGTCAGGAGACTTATCTCAATGCCGAGGTCTTTCAGGCGCTCAACGATAGCGACGAGATCGTTCGCGTGGAGCGTCGTCCACAGCTGGTGCCCTGTCATCGCGGCAGTGAAAGCCGCCTTTGCGGTCGCGAGATCGCGGATCTCACCCACCATCAGGACATCGGGATCGAGACGAAGCGTGTTGGAGATCGAGCGCGCCCACTCCTGGGATACCGCTTCAGCATCGTCCGAGTCGCATAGAATTGGGGTTTGAATCGCCCTACCCTTGCCGATCTCGTATTCCGGTGGGTTCTCGATCGTCAGCAAGCGGATCTTGTACTCAAACAGCTCCAGCAGGTCGCTCAACACGCGCTGTAGGGTGGTCGACTTACCTGAGCCGGTCGGGCCAGAAAAAATGATGATCCCTTTGCGGCGTTGGATCATGCGCGTGATCAGCTGGATCTGTTCCAGCAGATAGCCGAGCTCTTCCAGCGACCCGCCGGCCGAGCTCCGCAGTAACCGCATGACCATCAACGTCCCTTTGTCGGTCGGCCTGGTCGCGATGCGGGCGCCATACAGGCCCCAGGCCTTCACGAAGGACTGCTTCAGACGGGCATCTTGCGGTTGGAGGTCGTTGTAGGTTGGATCCGCTACGTCACACATCGACTGGTAGATGGTCGAAGCGATAGCTTGACCATCTTCCGCCCGGATCTGGTCCTTGACGACCAGATCCCCATTTACCCGGTACTCAACGAGCGCGGTATGCCGTGTCTTGTCGATGGTCAAATGGATATCGCTCGCGCCGCAGGTCATCGCGTCCTTGACGAGACGTTGCACCTGCACTTGCCGAGGCGTGGTTTCTTCGATCAGACCGACCGGCTTGGCGACAGCGATCGCCGGCCGCACGGCCGCTGCGTTGGCATAGAGTTCGCGAATCTCCGGCAACGGGTGCTTCTGCAGGGTATAGCGGACCTTGCTACGCCCCAGACGCTCCATGAAGCCGAGCACATACGGATCGCCGAGGTGCGAAGCCGAGACATGGAGCACCAGGTCATCGGTCAGGCACAGTAGATCCCGCAGCTTCTCATCGATAGAGTACTTCCCGCCGGGAGCGGTAAGCACCTCACGAGGTGTTTCGATAGTAGCCAGCGCAGGAACGCCCATATGCTCTCTCCGTGCCCCTTTACGGATTCAAGCCAGGAAGCATCGGCTGAGGTACGCCGTATCCAGGCTGCCCCATCCCAGGATTCATGCCGTTAGCGACACCTGCCGACGGTGCGTGCGAGGCGAAGCCCACCTGGAACCGTCGACCTCCTTTCTGCAGCTCCACCTTGTCCACGGTGACGTGTACGACCTTGAATCCGCCGGGAATAGTTTCCCCGGCTGCAGCATCGGCCGTGATCCCCGAGGAATAAACAAACGTCGCGTAAAGCTTGCCGTTGACACCCGCTACAGATCGAACCGATGGAGTACCTGCGTCAGCGAGGCCGCCCGACGACAACCCCATCGGGACCCCGCCGGCGCTGCCGCCATTGAGCTTGCGCAGCTCATCTTCCTGCCTGGCCAGGTCGACTTGCGCTTTCTTGAGCAGCACCTGCCCCTGCAGTTGAGTCAGGTCGCCCACGGTTGCGTCGGCAGCGAGCGCACTGGACGATACGACCAACATTGCGATTACGATCGCAGCAGGCATCTTATTTTTGGGCATAGATCTCTCCATCGACCTTCCAGGTCAGTTGGGCCGATTCGAAGTTGAGGTTTACCGAAATCTCGGTCAGTCGAAGCCCAGGACCAGCAAGCCCAGACAGCGTTTCGTTCGGCGCCCGCGGCGACTCATAGCTGAAGGTGAACGTGCGCCAGAACGGCTCGGGCTTCTTCGGCGCGTTTGGATCGTTCGGATCCTCGCCGGGCATCCCCTGCCGCTGCTCTTCTGTGGCCTTCTCGTTGATGACGGGCTTCAAGCCGAGACGTTGGAAATGAGAGGAGAACCTGTTCAGCAGCGGATTCATCTGCTCCAGGTCCTCATCGCCGCCTACCCCCATGTCGAGAGGCACATGTACAGCTGCCGCCTGACCCTCTTCGAAGAAGGCGGGCTCGGCGGCAGGAAAACGTGGGGCAGCGCCGATGATGAAATCGCCTACCGTGGCGTTCCCCGTGCGCGAGTAGGTGACGTCGACCTTGTCGAAAGAACAACGGGCGGACTGGAACACCCAGCCGTCGAAAGCCAGAGGGAGCTTGGTGACCTGGGCAAAGCAGACGCGCCAAAAGCCATCAACCTCGGCCATCTTCGCCCACGGGTGTTCGAGAGCCTGCAGCGACTGTTCCTGCTGGGCTTTTTCGTTCAGGCGCTCCAGCTCAAGGCGTTGCTCTTCTGCAATGCGGATCCGTTCCTCACGGATCCGCTTTTCTTCCGCGGCCTTCCACTGGAAGAACACAACAGCGCCGACCAGGGCAAGGACGCCCAGTACGCCGACAACGCCCCACTCCTTCGAGGTCAGGCCGAAGGTCAGCTGCTTGAGCCGGTACTCTTTCTTGAGGCTGGATGCTACCAGCACCTTGTCGAGGTAGAGCTCGTTGTTGGAAAACCCAAACTCGGGTGGAGAAAAGAATTTGTCGTTCTCGTCGGTAAAGAACGCCTGGAAGATCTGCAGTTTTTCCTGAATCTCGACTTGATCACCCACGATGTCGCAACCCGGAAGGATCGCACCATCTTTCACGCCGACCAGCGCGTAGCGCTCGGCACCAAGGGCAAACACGCCAAGCCAGGACTCACCCAAGGCTCCTGCTAGCGCAGCGGCCAGGCTGTACATGCCCTTGGTCACACCAGCGTTCTTCGAGACGAAACCCGCCTGGATGATGCTCCCGTGACGAATCGCCACGATGTCCATCTTCTCGCGCTTTCCGATCTCCCGGGCCTCTTGCATGTAGGCCCGCGGCTTGCTCAGTGGCTGCCAGAAAAGGCCGCTGACGAAGCTCTGTCCGTTCACCGTTGTCACGGTGACCGGCGTCGAGATGACCTCATCCTCCATCGGGCCCATGCTCAACCTTCCACGATCGGAGTGATCAGGACGACGATGACGTCCTTGCTGTTGTCACGCTTGAGGCTACCGCCCATCAGCCAGTTGCTCGCGCTACCAACGCCTGCCTTGCTGCCGTTGTCCACGGACTGCTCGAAGCCCGAAAGAACCAACGTCTCACCGGACCGCAGCTTGACCATCTGCGAGAAAATTCGGTTGTCGACCTCGGGAATCTCGATGGTGTTGTCGCCGCTGGAGACCTGGCGGATTTGCTTCAGCGCACTGAGGTTGATCGAGTAGCGCAGCAGTAGCTCTTTACCCGGCATCACGTAGGGAAGCAGGTTCATGTTGAAGCCGGACGTGACGGTCCCAGGAGTCAGCGAAGTGGTCGAACCTACGTCAGCCGTATTGGTGGTCTGAATGCTGGCCAGGTAGCTCGTCTGGCGAGCGACCTGGACAGGCACTGGCTGCAGGTTCAGCGTGGTGACGGATGGGCTGGTAATAGTCGATACACGACCTTGCTGGGCCAACGCCTTAACCAGCAAATTCGATCCAGCCCATTGGCTGCTTGTGTCGAGGATGCTGACCGAGCCTTGTACTGCTGCAGCATCCGCCTGGGTGACGTTCTTCCAGCCGATGCCCCACTTGCCGTTTACGGCCGTGTAGACCAGATTCCAGTCGATGCCGAGGTCATCCTTGTCGGTCAAGGTCACGCTCAGGACTTTGACGTTGAGAAGGACCTGCTTGGTGATGTTGCTGTTTTCGCCGTTCAGGAAGTCGCCGACACGGGCAAGCACTTCAGGCGTGTCCGTTACCGTCATCGTGCCGGTGGAGCTAGACATCGACATTCGGCCCACGCCCGGAGTGAGCATCGACTGAACACTGTTTCCGATATCCTTGGTGATATCAGTGTTGATAGTGACGCCGGTGGACTGCGAACTGCCGGAGTTGCCCGATATCCCACCGCCACTGCCTGAGTTGCTGGTACCGGAGTTGCTTACCCCAGCAGCAGAAGTGGTTCCTGAAGACACGACAGAAGTCATGTCGGTGACCGAAGGGATTGCATACAGGCGGAACGTCTTGGTGTCGACGTAGAAGATAGTGACCAGGTTTTCCGCAGCGCTATACTTCCAGGAGAGTCCCAGACGCACGGTAGCCATATCGAGCAGCCCCTTGGCCGGGCCGCCCTTCCACTTTAATCCGCTGATAGACAAATTGCGGCCACCGGACGATGCCCCCAATGCCGAGCCCCCCTGGGGCAGTGCCGGCAGCGGCGGAAGCCCCATGGCGCCGCCAGGATTGGCGGCGGAGCCCTGTTGCTCGCCCAGCGGAGGCAGCGAGAAGCTAGAAGCGCTACTGCCTGTCAGGGTCACATCCGGAGTGACACGAACCGGTATGCCACACCATTTTGTGATCTCCTGACCGACCTGAAAAATGTCGACGTCGGCCGTCGGCGAGTAGGTGATGTCGCAGTTAAGCGCGTCCGGGATCCCGTCGATCTTCAGGTTGATTGGGCGAGTCGATACCCACGGAGTGTCGGAGTAGCGAACGGTTGGCCTTGCCGGCGTATCCTGGCGCGACCGCATACTGGCGGCGAGGCCTTCGGCCGACTCGCTCGCATCCTCGGCACGGCGCATGGTGTCGTTGACATTGCTGATCGTGCAGCCGCTTGCGGCGACGAGCAGGAAGCTCGCGATCAAAGGCTTCAAATTCATGTTCAGTTTCTCGCTGAGATGGCCAGGACGGGCGGAGTTTGCTTCTGGTACACGTCGACCCAGAACGGCTTTTCAGCCTTCTCGTAGCTCCGGAACAGCGTGGTAATGGCGTCTAGGAAAGACCCTTCGAAAGTGAGCGAGGCCTTGATGGGGTAGTCGTAGTCGGCGTTCCACACCACGTCCCAACCAGCCTTTTTGCCCCACTCCTGGACGGAGGTTTTAAGCGTGCTGCCCGGCTTGGCCACCCACTGAGGTTTCGGCGGAGGCGGGGGCGGCACCTTGGCCGCTGCTACAGCAGTTGCCGGCGCGTACACCGGGCGTTTCTCGCCGATGAAGATCTCGCGCTTGTTCCAGTCGACCTCTGCAGAGAGACCCTGCTCGGTTGCCAGAATGTCGAGGACCTCCACCCAGCGCCGGCCACCACGCCAGTCGACCAATTTGCCTTTGTCGACACGGCCAACCATTTCCGCTTTCAGGTACCCATGCCAACCCACCGGCGCAATCTGCTTCAGCGCTTCGGTGATCCGCACTTGGCGACCGAAGCCGCGGCGAATCTCTACCTCCCCGGAGGGCTGCCCAACGAAGGTGACAGCCAGAAGGGTAAAGCCGCCGACGTTTGCAGCCGGCACCGATGCAACCGACAGGCCGGTAGTCGCGCCTGGCTGAATTACGGCCGTCGGCGGCGCTGCAGTGGCTACCGCAGCGGATGCAGGACGGCTCATCGCCGCCGGCACAGCAGGAGACGGCGCCGGTCGCACCGGAGGCTCCTCCGTGACGAAGAAACCCGCATGAGCAGCAACGGGCAATATCGCCATCGCCGCTGCAATCAAAACTAATTTTTTCATCCGCCTTGAAGCCCCTATGTCTTGTGTCTAGCCGTGCCTCATGAGCCCACCAAGGAGACCCTTGGCGGACGGTGCCCTGCCCTGCTCGGCAGCAGGTGGAGGTGTCGCCTCCCGCTCCTGCTGAGCAGCGTTCCGGGGCACGCTCGGTGGCTCCGGCTCCTGGGCTTGCTGCTGCTCCACAACAGTGGTTTCCACGCGACTTTCATTGCTTGAAAATCGCACTTCGTCTTTTTGCGTATTATTACTTTCGTTGTTTGATAACGCAACACTAACAGAGCCTAAAGCCTTTGCCGAAAGGATTTGATTTCCCACGGAGAGGCACAGCTTTAGGTACTCCTTGTCAGGTTTACCGAGCTCGGCTGATCGGCGATCGAACTCATCCATAACAGCCAGCTCGGCAGGACGCTTGAAGGAGAGGCGGAGAAGAAATCTCCGCCCGTAACGCTCCCAACTCTTGCTGGTCGTCCTGGCCATGAATCAGGCCTCCTGCCCCGAGGAGTCCGCGATTGCCTCCAGGGCCTGGATCACCCGCTGCTGCTCTGCAGGGGACTTCCCGGCTAGCTCCTGGAGAAGCGCATCGACATCGATTTCCATCTTCAGGTACTTGAGCATTCCGCGAGCGTTGGAAAACTCCGGGCGCGTCGGTACGAGCAGGTGCGGGAAGGCTTCTTTCAAGCAGTTGGACATGAGAGCAGCACCGCCGCCCACCAGGATCACCGCCTGCATCTCGGCGGCATCGCCAATCCGGCGCTTAGATTCGCGGATGATCTGTTGCGAGATCTCGGCTACCGCAGCGTCGACGATGTCGCCGACATCGTGCTGCAGACCTCTGAGGCGGATGTTGCGGTGCCGGGCAACGTGCTCCAGCGTGGAGAGGCGGATCTTGCTGGCACCGAACTTACGTTTGAGCTCGTTCTCGATGATGTCGTAGACATTGCTGATGCCCACCACACCGGTACCGGACCCCACGTGATCAAGCTTGCCGCCGCCATAGACGGTGACACAGTCAGTAGTGCGCCCACCGATGTCGATAACGGCAACGGGAGCGTCCATCTCAACATCGGACTTGAAATTGCCGTTGTCGTCGACGACGTAGTCGATGTAGGCCACCAGGCCTTGTGCCGTCACCCGCTGCTGGATGATCTGGATGGGCTGCAACCCGCCCAGCGGTTCGACGGGTTCGGAGAGGTTCGCCATCTTGCGATCGATGAGGGATTGGTTGGGCTCGCTGCTGCCGGCAACAAAGAACGACTGAAACGGCAGGCCGGTGGCCAATACCACTCGTTTTCCAGAAAGCCCGAGCGAATGGAGCGTGTGGTGCACTAGGACGCGGTTGATTTCGCTGGTCGAGAAATCATCGAAGCGAGTGTCTTCGCCGTCGATTTGCGGATCCACGGTGTACTCGCGCCCGCTGGTCTGGTAGCCGCCCAAGCCTGCATCCCCGTCGCCACCGCCGATCAGGGACAAGGTGAAGCCTGCCCGGGCCAGAGATGGATGCGCGATCAGCGCGTCGCTCGCCAGCCCTTTCATCTGGCGGAAGCCGTCATCTACTACCGCGAGTACTACATCATCAGCTCCGACCGCGGCCGGAGAATTGTTTTTCGAAGCCATCATGCTCCCCTTATTTGATTTTTCTTTGCGGCTTGTGCCACCACGCAACGCCGTACCGAACCGGCCCGGCGATCCAACTGCGCAGGGCGCGTAAAGCCACCACCATTGAAATTCCAAGCCACTCCAGCACCCCGAAAAGCACAAACACTGCGAGCGCTGCGCCCATCGTCCACGGCCGAATGTGCATAAGAGCCAAAGCAAACGGGAACGCCGCCCGTGCATCGAAAATGAAGAACCGCACCGTGAGGGCGGTATTACGCCATTCGTTTTTTCTAGGCATGAGCCACCTCCAGCACACCGAACGGCGCCTGCGAGGTCGCCTCGGCCGCCTCGCCCTCCGCCCGGAACAGATCCACCTGCGTTTGATCGATGCGTCCTTCCGCGTGCAGACGTTCCGCGTCCTGCAACATCGACTGGCCGAACTGGGCCAGCAGCTGGCCGGCGCGATACGGCAGAAGCGAGATGTTGGTTGCGGCCGTTTTGAGCAGCTCGTTGCGGATGTAGCTGTTGAACACCAGGTGTTCCCGCACAGCGCAACGACGACCATCTGTGGAGCGCACCAAGCGCTGGCAGACGATGATTTCGATGTTCCCGATCACAGCCCCCATGATCGAGTAGAGCTCCTCGACCGGGCAGGCCTGGATCAACCGCAGGAAAGTGGTCTGTACGCTGTTGCTATGAAGAGTGCTGAGGACGAGGTGACCCGTTTGCGCTGCGAGCACCGCCGCCTTGATGGTTTCGGCGTCCCGCGACTCACCTACCAGGATTACGTCTGGATCGCGACGCAGTGCGTTAACGACTCCCAGAGCGAACGAAGCGACGTCGGCCGGCACGTCAGACTGGTCGATCTCACAGGACGTGGTTGCCAGGGAGTCCAAGCGGTACTCGATCGGCGCCTCAAACGAGACAATGTGCGTGTCGGACTCGGGATCCTCGGCGATCTTGCGAATCCACGAGGCGAGCGTCGTCGTCTTGCCGGCGCCGGTTTCCCCCGTGATGAAGACAAGACCCTGCAGTGGGAACAGAGCCCGCCAGAGATCCGCGTGGTACTCCTCCTCTCGCGCTGCAGGCGGAACTTCTTTCAGCTCCCGCATGATCACGGAGATGCCGAAAGCACCATCAATGCGAACGCCGGTGGCACACCAGCGGAAACGGTAGTCTTTCTCGCGGTTGACCTTCACTGAGAAGGCCTGGTCCAACGGCGTACCCTTGCGAAGTTCAACCTCGGCGTTAGCCCCGTACATCAGCACCACCAGACGAACCACCTCAGCATGCTGCAGCGGCCTGGTAGTGAGGCGAACCAGTCGCCCATGCACCCGGGCAACCACCGGGCGGGAAGTCTTGAAGTAGACATCAGACGCTTCCATGTCCATTGCATGGATGAGCACCTGGTCGAAATCGGCATCGTTGAAGCGAGCCGCCTCCCCTTTCATGAGATAGCCGGTCAGCCGATCACGAGCAACGGTCACGGAGCTCATCTCGGCACCGCCACCGGCTTCCAGATCGCCGGATTGGTTTGCAGCTGCGGCTTCGCCGTAATACGAAGAACTCGATCATTGATATTGATTTCGTTCCCATTTCCGGTAACGCCCATCTTCGACTCGGCAACATAGGGCTTGCTAATCATGCCCTTGGCAAGAAGGCTCTTATAAAGAACCATACCTTTGTAATCTCGTTCCAAGCGAGCCAACGACTGACCGAATATTTCATCAGCTTGTTTGAAACCGATATCCCAGCCTTGGGAGACATATTTCTCCCATACTTTCTTTTCGGCGTCATTTTTCGGCAACAGGCTCGTGGCCGGGACTTCTACTTGATATTGGAAGTCGTGCAGCAAGTAATCGCGCCAGTTAGTCGGCGCAGTAACAAATCTTGCTTGGCTCTCAATGCGGTAAGTAGCGTCAGCGACGCGGATAGTTTCGGTGTCAGGCAAGTTCAAACTTACTTGACCGTAGGACAGAACCGGGGGCATTACATTTCGCTCAAGAACTAGCGCGGCAAAATTAAAAATGCCGTCGAGAAGCGACTCGTTGGCACTCAGCATTTTGCCAATCTCATAGGATCGACGAGCCAAACCGCTTCGAACGCCATATCCCAAAGCCGCTTCTTTCAACGAGCTGAGACGGATAGCCGGAATGTCGCTTTCAATACTCGATTCATGAGCTGCATTGGTGCTTCCAGTGAGGACGCCCGACAAGTCCGGCGGCGGAGCATCCTGTCCGGCGAATGCGCCAGACGCGGCCAACAGGCAAGCAGCCAAAAGACCACACTTAAACGGCGCCATCGGTGTACCTCACTTCCACAACACGAAGCGAAGGATTCACTACGATGTCCGCACGCACACCGGCCTGGATGCCGACGTTACGCAGATGGTCAGAAATGCTCGCGGGGGACTCGCCGATCTGCACAAGGATCGGAACAGCCGGCGGTTTACCCATGAACTTCACTTCGTAGCCGGAGAACGATGCGAGCTTGCTCACCGCCTGTTCGAGAGAGCCGTGCCAGGGCATGGTCACGACCTGCTCCATGCCGCGGATCTGAGCATAGATCCGCGGCTGCGAAGGCCGGTTCTTCATCTTCTCGTACTGCTCAGCTTCAGCAAGCTGCGTGAGCGACTGCTGGATGTTCTTCGCTGTTTCCTGGAGCTTCTGGTAAGCGGGGTCGTCGCTGTAGCTCTTGTCGCCACCACGGCCAGTCCCAGCGCACCCGGACAACAACGTAGCGACAAGCAGAGAGCCAGCAATCACTCGGTTCTTCATCGTATCTGCTCGGTTGGTTGATGGATAAAGCGCTCCTTACAGGAAAACAACGCTTTAGCGCACGACTATACATCAACGAAAGTCGAACGATAAGACAATGATAGTCAGAAGTGACCCACCACTCAACACCAACCCACACCCATATAGGTCTTAGGTGACCTAAAATCCCTTCTGCCCGCCAAATAGGTCACCTGTGACCATCCCTATAGCCAGTGCGAGATGCCGCAGATACAGGGCTTTCGGGAGCCAATACCCCCTTTAGGTCACATGTGACACTCGGCAGCAGCACCGCCCTACTCCGCCGACAAATACCCAGACACGCCGACTCTTTTTAGGTCACAGCTGGCAGATCACTCGCAGCGGGTGATGCGCTCGCCGATGGATCGATGACGAACTCAGCAACGTCCGTTTCCGAATAGGTCAACACGGGTATCGAACGAAGATTTCTGGCGACAATAGTCTGCATCTGATACGTTACTTGGAGACGTTTACGGTTCCGAGTAACGGGGGTAGCCAAATAAAACTTATGATTCCGAGTAGACTTCCGGAAACGAATGAGCAGTACGTCATCAAGGCTCTCTCTGTCTGCTCCCAAGCTGCCCAGGCATACGGCATCGACTCCCCCCATTCGGTACCGCCACTCACGGTGATCGAGCACCTCATCACCCGTAAGCCCTCGATCGCCCGTAACACCTGGAAGCAGTACAAGAACGCCCTTCGGCATCTGTTCACTGAGCGTATGGCGGCGACTGAGGAGAAAGTCGTCCAGGAAGAGCTCCAGGCCGCTCTCCAGATGCTGGATACGACCTCATCAGAGGGCACCCTTCGAAAAGGGACTCAGACATCCTCCAAGAAGCAGAAGGGCTTTAAGCGAGCCGACTACCAACGTTTGCTTTCGTACCTGGAGATGCACCAGGGCAAACACCGCTATGCGCGCCCATTGAAGACCTGGTTGAAAGCGACCTACTTGGTCGGTCTGCGGCCGGGAGAATGGAAGTCAGCCGGCGTGACTGAGATCCACGGCCGCCCCGTACTTAATGTCGAGAACGCGAAGGCCACGAACGGCCGCGGCAATGGAACGTTCCGCTCCCTGGATCTGGGGGATCTGACAGCTGACGAGCTGGAGGACATCCACGAGATGATTGCGATGCTGGAAGGCTACGCCGGCGAGCTCCCGTTCGACACCCTGCAGGAGAGGATGGGCGACTACATGAAGTACGCCACCAGGCATTGCTTTGGGAAGCGAATGAAGTATCCGACGCTGTACTCAATGCGGCATCAGTTCTCGGCGAACGCAAAGCTGGCCGGCAACAGCAAGGCCGAGGTGGCCGCGCTGATGGGGCATGGAAGTGACGAGACCGCAGGAGAGCATTACGCGAGAAAGGTTTCAGGTGATGCCGCCGGAAAGGTGAAGCCGTTAGCCTCTGATGTCCAAAAAGTGCGATTGAAGTCGAAGACGTTCAAACCGAGGTCCAAAGTTGCTTTAGGCGGCGAATAATGATCGGCAAAAAAAAGGGATCTTTATGCTCCCTTTTTTGTTTGTATCGCTATGACAACTACGACTGCAGCCAGGATTCCACTACGTCGGCGCCGAATTGAGTTTTCCACTCTTTCAGAATCTTGTGATTACCACCCTTCGTTTCAACAACCTCGTTCGTGTTTGGGTTGAGATAGCGTTTTAACTGCCGCTCACGGCGCCCAGAATTCGGTTGAGTCTTCGAACTGCGGTTTTGTGCTTGCGGATCAAGTAAATTGATGACATCACGGAGAGATTTATTGTATTCAGACATCAAAGCACGCAGTTTGGTATCGAATTCGAGCTCTGCTTTCATCTGCCCATTCTGCTGCAAGCTAGCTAAACGAGCCTGGAGATCTTTGATGGCCTGCTCGGTAATACGGTACTCGTTAATCAGAGACATAGCATGGCTCGCTTATTCTGGAGGTCTGATAGTAAAAGAATTTGTGTTCGAATTCAAAACAGGTGCACTTTCCGTGCGATCTCCTTATACGGCCGCGCAGAGAGCATTTTTGCTATTTTGGGGGTCTGGACGTGGGCATCACGCTCGCAATAAAGGCTGCGCCTTTAAGCGCGTCGGCCCAGATGCGGATAGTTTCTACGGCTTGAGGCTGTGTAAGAGTCTCGGCGCGATACGTAGCCAGGCTCGCCTGCAACTCGTCCAGACGCTGGGCGGGCGTCCGCTCCAGATCCCAGCTTAAATAGTCACGGAAGGCAGATCGCAAATCCGCGACGAGGCTCGAAACCTCATTTCGACGCCATTGCGCAACGGTGTAATGTGAAGAACGCGGCGGTTCCTCCTGCATCACCTTACGCAGCCGGGAGTGGTCCTGCAGGTAGACCGCGTGCCCCAGAACAACCCGGGCAACCAGGTAAAGCTCAAGGATCTGCAACTGCTCGTTCACGGTATCCGCTGGCATGGCAAAGTTCGTCTTGACCAGTTGCTCGGCCTGTCGCTCCCACAGCTCGCGCTTTTTGGCTATAGCCTTCTCGTCGCGAGCCTTGCGCTCCTTTGCGTGCTGCACGTTGTATTTGACCGAATCCAGAAGCGCTGCAGCGTTGGTCAAAAGCTCCCGTTGCTCGGGGGAAAGTTTCTCGCCCAGGCGCCCAAGTAGCGAGCCGTACTGAGTCAGAGCACGGACTTCGCGGGCAGCGGCAGTAAGGCCGGTCTGAACCTTTCGCATGTCCTGGGCGCTGTAGTAGGTTCCAAGCTCCAAGACTAGATCAGCCGTGATGCCTGACGCCTGTGTCAGGCCGTTGCGTTTGCTGGTTGCCATAGGAACTCCCCTGAACAGCTCAGTCGTCGGCCTGTTCATTGGCCAAAATTGCGTTCAACACGGTTTCGTCATCGTCGAAGCAGCCGTCTTCAGCCAGGCCCAGATTCTCGTCGAGGATAACGCAGACGGCCAGAGCGGCTTGCGCTGGATCAGCGCTGTACTCACGAATGACGCGCTCGATTTGTTTACGGAGAAGGTGCGCGGGCTCGACCTGGCCTACTCCACGCTCAGAGGCTGGATCAGCTAGGCCCACGGGGGTAGGCGCTTCTGCCTGCGGGTCGGCGCCGATGATGGCGCCAGTGATGGTTCGAAACTTCAATTCCATGCTTGGTTCACCTACTCGGTTCAGTTGGAACGGCTATTTTCTTATGGTCGGAAGACTTTCATATTTCCGGTAATAATCACCGGTTCACCTTCTGAGTAAATGCGCTTAAAACGTTCATACAGGGCTGGATCGTAGCTCGATGGCGTGGTCACAACACCATGCCCTGCGTTGAAAACGCCCAGGCATTGCTCTTGCTCGGTTGTCGAATCGGGGATCGCCTGCGGTTTTTCAGTCATGGTCTTGCTTTCCTATTTGGACTCGTAAATTGTGCGCACTCGCTCTACGACCGGGTCGTCCAGTAGAACACGCCCATGGATGAACAAACTCACCGCACCCCAGCGATCGCCATGCTGACTGTTCAGGGAAGTCGCAAGATTGGCTGCAGCAGCCTCGTAGAACGAGCAAGGCGCTGCAAGAGGCGTCTCCCCCAGCTCGTGGATCATGAGGGCTCTGAACAGCGCAAGTTCCACCCCATGAGACTTGGCAGATGTCACCGCACAATCGGGTAGTGACTTACTTTCGGCAAAGGCCGGGCCAGTCTCCGTCAGAGCCCCAAGCAGAGCGAGTGAGAAAACTATGTTCTTCATCATGTGTGTCTCTTACGACGCCAGAGCCATGCAATGATCGAGGCTAACGCAACCACTCTTCCCTTCCAGCCAAATGACTGCCGAGTGGCCACCAAGCACTTGCGCCTCGGTGGTGGACTTGCCCCGATGCGTCTCCCCTTCACCGCGGATGTCCTCGTAGGCGATTAGCGTGCCGAGCCCGTGCAGTTTGTTCCAAGCGTCGCACTGGGACTGCAGTTGCGCTGGGGTTTTTCTTTTGTTTGCCATCTGAGTATTTTCCTCGCGATCTCAAACAGTGGCCTGGCAAAGCCAGGCCACTAGCAGAATCAGTTGTTTGCAGAAGCATCAAGAATCAGCTTATGGCTGCAATTGGTCGGATTACCGTCGACCAGAGTGCACCCTCCGAAACCGAACTCCAGGGGCTGTCCCTTTTTGATTTCGAACGACTGACTGAACTCGTTTCGGCTCATCTTCGGCAAATCAATCGCCAGATTAGTACCAGCCAGGGGCGCCTTGTCGAACCCCTCCAGCACAGCCAGCGAGCCTTTTACGGCGACGATCACGTTTTCACCAACAACAGCTGTCGGAGTCATCGACATATCGAGGCCCGTAACAAGCTTGCCCGGAATCAGCGTCGTTTTTTTGCCGTCGCTTACAGCTTTTTCGATATAGCTGTGGAGGACCTGGTCTTTAACGGGAAGGGTATTCCCCAGAAGAGTCGGTGCGGCAAACGAAGCGACAACCTCGTCCCCTTTGAACACCTTACCGCTCAGAAAGATGTTCGACCCGGATTCCGCCAGAGCCGAAGTGGCCAGCATGGGAAACATTACAGCAACAATCAGGAAGCGCTTCATCGCTTGTTATCCTTGGGTTGGTTTTTCAGTTTTCACGGTGAAAACAGCGAGCACCTAAGCTTGCTGTCGTTCCTCTTCAGGCGCGTCGGAGTCCTCAGTCGCCAGATCTTTTTCAGCCCTGTCGAGGGTACGCAGCAGCTCATCGAGCAGCAGCCGAGTCTCGACAGCCAGGGAGGTATAGCCAGGATCCTGGCGAACGGTCTTAGCAGCCTGGTAGAGCGAGTCAGAGTGCTTCTTCACCACTCGCTTGATTGCTGCGCCAGGCGCGTGCTTCGCAGTCGCTTTGTTCCGGCCCTGGGCCTGTGCTGCAGCAAGCATCTGCTCAAGAACCTCGACGGCCTTGTCGCCATGCGTCTTCAGCAGCTTGACCGCTTCAGTGGCCGAGATCCGGTCGTCGATAACGGCATCACGAATAGATTTCGGTCCCCCTACGAGCATCAGCAGGCCATCGACATAGGCAGTACCGAGGCCCATCCGATCGGCGACGACTTCGAGCTCTAGGCCGTAGCGAATCAGGCGTTTGCAAACCAGGCCCGTTTCGTAAGGCGTCAGGGGCAAACCGGTGTTGCTGCGGTACAGCTTTACGGTCAGGTCCTCCAGGGAGACGCCGCGCTNNGCTCTTCCGGTACCGCAGGAATCGTTTCGATCTCGGCGCCTTCTTGAATAGCCAGAAGCACGGCCTTGGTCCGGCAGTGGCCATCGGAGACGTACTTGACCTCCTGATCACCTTCGCGAGCGATGTACACCGCGATGGGTTTGTCCATGTAGTAGCCTTCGGACTTCATCGAGTCCGCCAGTGCCCGGATATGCGCTTCCAGACCAGGGCGCGGAGTGCGCGCATTAAAGCCCGACATGAACTTCAGTTCGCGGGGATCCACCTGCCAGAGATCACGGCTTTTCGATCCCGACATAGCCTTCTTCGTGCTGCCCTGAACCAGGTCGCGTTCGAAGCTATCGAGCGGCATCTCAACTTGTTTTGCCATCACTGTCCCCTACCCTGCGTATCCGTTGTCTGGTTTGTTGCTATCGAATCGCGACTATCAGAGCTCAATCTGCTCTTCGCGTGCGCCAGGATCGTTTCGGGGCAATCACGCCACCGTTTGCTTTCCCGACTCGCCAGGTACGCCTTCCAGGTGCTCACCGCGATCGGCTTGGCCTGTCCAACATTCACCAGCTCCAACGCTTCCAGCTGAGTCATCCCGGCCTTTTCAATCAGCCTTCGGAGCAACGCCCCGTTGGTTTCCTCGGCAGTCATGCCATTCTCTCCACGGTGCACTTGTGCACCTATACTACACAGCAAATCGAAAAGATCAACAAACAAAAGTCAATTGTGACCTATTCCCTACCCTGCCCTTCTCAGCGCACATTTTTTAGGTCACATGAGCCCTATAGGTTTAGGCTAAAACTCGATTAGGTCACCTTTGACCGTCTATCGATTCGGGGTTTAACGCCTTTTTTTAGCCTAAAACCCCGAGGATTTCGCATCAGGTATTGCAAATCCTCGGGGTTAGCCCTACTTTTTAGGCACACAAACCCCGAGAAGGATTCGCTTCAATGGAAAACAATGAGTTCGGCATCGACCAGTACCCCTTCACCGACTTTCAGCAATTGTTCTATTCGAGCAAGTACGCGGCAGAGTGCATCCAGGTAAGCCAGGACATGCTTGCCCTGATCGAGAAGCAGCACAATCTCAACATCCGCCGCATTCCCCGCGGCACTGTCGAAGCACGTGGCTATACCCTCGACGATATCTTTCGCATCGCGTCGATCAGACGTGAGAGTGGCGTAATCAAGCCATTCCCTCGACCTATCACACTCTCGGTATACGTGCAGAAAGGTGGCACGGCGAAGACGACCACCGCCTGCAACCTGGCGATACAGTTCAGCTTGATGGGGCTGCGCACTCTGGTGATCGACAACGATCCACAGGCCGATGTCACGAGCATGTTGGGTTACGATCCCGACCTCACTGCAGCCGAGCTGGAGGACGTCGGTGTACCAGGGGCCCGAGCTGTAGACGGGCACATCGGGAATCTTATGCGTGTCGGCAGCACCTACACCCCCTTGTCGCTGGAAGAGGTTATCAAGAAGCCGTTTGGCGAATTCGGGCCGCATCTCATTCCGGCCGAAGTCACGCTCGACGAGATGGATATCGTGCTGCGGAACGCAAACGGCAGCGACTTCCGCTACTCGATCTTCATCGAGCAAGCACGCAACGGGAAGCTGCCGCACTGCGATCTTTCTAGCTACGACGTGATCATCATGGACAATGCACCGTCCGGCACAATGCTTTCTCGCAACTCGATGGTCGCTGCAGATTTCCTGGTCTGCCCCATCCGGATGGATAAGTTCTCGTTCAGAGCCCTGTCGCGCCTTGCATTCCGGCTGAGCGAGTTCGCCAAGGACTTCCAGCGGTCGCCTGAGATCATTGCGATCCCGACTATGTACATTCGCAACCGCCCGCGGATCCAGGCCAACCTGGAGCGCCTGACTACCCTCTTCCCGGGCAAAGTGACGCAGAGCCCGCTTTATCACAACGAGGACTATTCGAAGAGTCTTGAGGAAGGCATCCCTGTTTCGCTGTGGCGTCAGGCCAGCGACAATTCCGTCGGCGCTTTCCGCACCGTGTTCTCTGAGGTAGTGTCCCGTATCCGTGACGTCCTGGAGGCTTCGAAATGAAATCTACGCGCCCACTCGGGACTAGCCAACCAACCCATATTCAAGGAGTCCCCGTCGCCGAGGCGCCTGCAGCTAATCTCGGCAGGTCGATGAGCGACATACTGGCGGAGCGAGGGCTGCTCGACGACTCTCAGGCCCAGACTTCCGGTGTCCCTGCTGAAACTTTTCACGGTGAAAAGTCGACGAATTTTCACGGTGAAAAATCTGTAGGACCTGCAGCGCCTCTCGAAGGTCAGTATCTGCCAGCCAAGGAAGGTGTCACGCTTCTCGATACCGACATGGTTGATCCAAGCCCGTATCAGCCACGGAAGATCTTCAACGAAGTTGCACTCCAGCTTCTGGCTGACGCGATCCAGGCCAACGGCGGTCTCAACAATCCTATCGTCGTCCGCCCCAAAGCCAATGGTCGCTTCGAGCTTGTTGGTGGTGAGCGCCGCTGGCGGGCGCATGACATCCTGCAATGGACCAAGATTGAGGCCTATGTCCGGGATCTGTCTGACGAAGATGCAGCTGTCCTGGCCGTCACAGATAACGAATCCCAGGAGCCACTGACGGACTTCGAACGTGCGTTGAGCTACAAGAAGCTACTAGACAGCAAGGCCGTAAAGAACCAGATGACGCTTTCCCGCCGTGTTGGTCGAAGCATGGCCACCATCAGTCGCTGCCTGGCCTACTTCAAGCTGCCGCAAGAGACTCTCACACTGCTTGAAGACGATCCGGCATTCATCGGCACTAAGCATGTGGCCGATCTGGCGGCATTGGCAGACGAAGGGCACAAGGACCTGGTTGTCCAAGCTACGCAACTCGTCTTCGATGGAAAGCTCTCCCAGGAAGCCGCAGTTGCTTGGATCAAGAGCTCGGTGAGGAAGAGCAGTGATTTGCCGCCGGCGCCTCCGGTGCCCGTTAAGCTCTTCGCGAAAGGTCGCGAGTTGGCCGACCTGAAGGTTCGAGGGCAGAAGATCACGCTCGACTGCCCCAAAGGCGTCAATCCGGAGGAGGTTCTGGAGCTCATCAAGAAACACTTCGATCCACCATCTGAGGCTTGAGATTTTCCCAACCAAGGGCGCGATGAGCGCCCTTTTTTTTGCCCCATATTCTTTCACCTTACCTACATGACACCAGCTGATGCGAGTGATGTGGCAGCCCTTTTCACGGTGAAAAGGGCTGTTCATGCTGCCAGAAGGGCCAACAAGACCACATTCGCATGCAACCCCCATATCCTTTCACCTATCCGGTGCCAAGCATATGCCTATGTTTTTTTCACCGTGAAAACCGATACGGTTGTTGCTTGTAGATCATCCATGCAGCATCTCCGCCTGAACGTGGTCGAGGGAGTGCATCGTAGAACAGGAGGTCGGAAAGGAGAGGGTGGGGGAGGGGAGATTGGGAAGGGTATGCGTAAAGAGAAGGGGGCCGAAGCCCCCTTTCCTTTACGCACCAAGCGATTTTCTGTAGAGCTCAAGCGCTTCTTCGTAAGGAGGCAGCAGTTTTTCAGCGACGAACATGTAGAAGTTGTTGACGACCATGGCACTACCTTCACCTTTGGCGAGGAATTCGGCCCATTTCTTCAACATGAGGCGCTGCCCAACCAGGGTTGCTGCAAACTGATCATTGAGGGAATTGCGCACCTCACTGTCCATACCAGCAAGGAGCAGTTCAACCTCCGACCGGCGCTGAGCGTTGAACTCGCGGCGGACAGCATCGTCATCCTGCAGAAGGCTCTGTTGACCAGCCTGAGCGGCTTTGGGACTAGCCTGAGCCCCGCCTTGCAGAAGCTTGTCGAGCCCAGTCTTGGCCAGCTTCACATCTCCATCGCGCAGAACACGGAGGAAGTAGGGGGCAATGCCTTTCGCGCCGGCCTTGATCTTTCCTTCTGTGTACTTCTCCTGGACGTATTCCATAACGATGGAGATACGATCCTCAGAGTGGAGGGCCAGCGCTTCCTTCGCCTGAGTTTCCGTCAGGCAGAAATCGTCCTGCAACTTCCGCAGCAGCTCGTGGTTGAAGCTGGATGGAGAGTCGATCGCTAACGCGCCCTGGACGTTCTCCTGGATGCGAAACTTGACACCGACGACCTTGCGCTTCTCACGCTGCAGCTCGACCTCAAGACAGATGTCCGATATTGAGTTGATCTCTTTGATCGCAGGCTGGATGACAGCCCGGTTGAGGATCTTGAACTCATCATAGCTGGCAGTGTTGTTCACACCGAGCAGCTCACGGAAGAGGGGGAGAGGGAGGATTGGTGTTTGATTGATTGCTCTGTAGCGAGCGCAATTCTCGTACAAAGCAAGGGCATGCCCTGAGCTGAAGCGCGAGATGATCAGCAGGTCAATTCGAGCATAGAACTCCGGATTGTAGAGCTTTGTCCGCAGCTGCGGACTGTAGGCATAGCTGCAGATCCCGTCTTTGATCGAGGCGCTAGCAAGCGCCGTGGTCACACCCCAGTCGCTCTTGCCCTGGTGATCGATGATGTCCCATTTGATCTTGGTGGTGACCATGTCCTCAAGGGCGTCCTTGAGGTATTTGACGTTTTTACTGTCAAACCCAGCGAGATCCATAAGGTCGCGAACAGGGATGGTGTGCAGCTGCAGGTTCACGTCTGGGAAGTCATCGTAGGCATTGTGCAGCAGGACGTTCCAAGCCTTCCGCTGAAGGCACGAAATGTCGTTCTTGATGTGAATCGCCCCAGCGTGCTTCCGAACGCTTGGCGCCAGGACGTTTTGCCCCGGTGTTGCTGCCGGCATGCCCATGCTTCCCCCCTGCAAGCCTCCAAAACTGCATAGATACTATGACGAAAGTCAAAAATGATCAAGAAACGAACAAAACAGACAGACAGACAACCTCTCGCGAGCTGCGGTGCTTGAGGTCCACTCCACTCCGGTCCGGTCCGGTTGCAGGTACCCGCTCGGTCGAATTTTGCGGTAGTTAAACCGCTGTTTAAATTCTAGTCAATATATTTTCACACACATACAAAAACTTTCTGGATTGGATCCCATGTCTGTTTGTCTGTTTCTTTTTTAAACAAACAAACAGATATTTAGAGGCTGCTAAGTGTTTGATTTTAAAGGGTTTTATTGGGGTTAAGGTGAACGTTTATGGGGTGAGGGTGAATATATATGGGGTGAGAAGTGAAAACTTATGGGGCGAAGGTGAAAGTTTATGGGGAGCAATGGTGAAAGGCTATGGGGTGAGAGGTGAATGGATGTGGGGCGAAAGGTGAATGGATGTGGGGAGCGTGAAGTGAACGTTTATGGGGCCTCCTGAGCAAAGGTGAAAGCATATGGGGCCATTTGAAGGCTACTGGTCGAGCACCAGGATCGGGGGAAAGGTGAACGTTTATGGGGAGGTTAGGAGGTGTAGCCCCTTAAAAGGTGAACGTTTATGGGGTTGAGCGTGAGTTGTGGATCTGACAACGGGTCGGCATCCGACCAGGCCACTGAAATGAGTCACCGTTCGATGCCCCGATGAGGCGCGGAAGGTGGCAAAGGTGAAAAAATATGGGGAGGCCATCAAGCGCGGCATAAACCCCAGTAAATACAGGCGTCTGCGGGGTACTTTTTATTTAAAGGGTGAACATTTATGGGCAGGCAGCCGATCTCCCGTTGGCCATAAACAAGCAGCCACATGTGACCTAAATCCCGCCAAAGGTGAACGTTTATGGGGTTGGCTTGGGGAGGAGAGCATGAAAGGTGAACGCATATGGGGCGGCAAATCGTGTCTGGGGGGATCGTGGGTGGCAAAGGTGAATGGATATGGGGCCGATGGCTTATTTTGACTTTTGTTGTGCTATCCGCGATGCTTTTAGGCGACATAAACCAATTTTGCGGCTTTCGCCGTATGGGAGAGGTTCGCTATGCAAGGTCCGCTGCCGTTGTTCGATGTGCCGAAAGACAACACGGGGGTCAGCCGCGGTATGTTCGCTGTGGCTTCCAGTACCAGTAACCGGCCGAAGCTTGATCTGGCTGATCTGCCGTCTCCGCCGCAGAACGGCACTCTGCGCCCCCGCTAACCAGGTAGGGGAGCGAATACATGTCTTCTACCTATGCAGAGAACGAGGTGTTCAGTTTCTGTGGGCACCTTGAAGGAGAGCTCGGTGGCGAGCTGAAGAGTGGATACGCCGTTGCACAGTCGGCCGAGGAGGCAATTCGGTCGATGCGGGAATGTGGTTTCTACATCTCGGCGATCACTTCATTGGCTGAGGTGAAACAGACCGTTTCCATCCTGGAGCTCATCGCTCATCGCCATCCTGATATCGAGCCGACTGATTACGTAGACGTCTATCCGGCAGAGATCCAGCCCTATCCTGAAAGCAACGTGTTCTGCTTCACGGGGCATGTGGTCGATGCGTTTGGGGCATTGAAGGCTGGTTTCATTGTGGCCAGCGATGTCGACTTCGTTGTGACCTACCTGAAAGGACTGGGTTTTGTTGTCGAGTCGGCAACGTCCTTGGAGCAGCTCCGCCAGGCAATGGCGGACATGATGGCGATAGCCGACGACGATGCCTCGTTCGACCACAGCTGCGTGGTCAATTTCAAATCGGCCGCCTGAGGGCGGCCCCATCCTCAGTAGCATCTCAACCCGACAACAGGAAAAAGTGCGGTGTCCATTCGTTGACACTAAAGGTATTTTTGCGTATTTTCCGCATCTATCAACTAATGAAAGTCGTTGGGGTTCGTTCGGTATGTCAGGTACTTCACCACGCGATGACGAGCACTGCCTGGATCTGAGCCGTCTGCAGTTCTACAAGAAATACTTCGGCAAACTGCTGAACGCCCTGATCTTCTCTATTGTGCTGAACTTCGTCACCGGCGGTGCTTTCGTCTGGGTCAAAACCCGTGACGTCGAGCGTGAGTACTTCGGCCAGGACTCGGTGACTGGAAGGCTCACGCAGATGGTTCCGCTGAGCGAACCCTTTGTATCGCCCCAGAAACTGTTGGACTGGACAGTCGAATGTGTTGCTGGTGCGAACAGCTACGACTTCGTGCACTCGCAGAAGCAGCTGCAGCGCAACTCGCAGTGCTTCACTCCGGACGGCTGGTCGATGTTCATGGAAGCGCTGGACCGCTCCGGCAATCTGGACCTAGTCAAGAAACAGCGACTGGTGACCTCGGCGGTGCCCCTTGCTGCACCGGTGGTAACCAACCAAGGGATGCGCCGCGGTGTGTGGACCTGGCAGATCGAAGTTCCTTTCATCGTCAGTTTCCAGGGGGGGCAAGGTGGGCGAACCGTCGCCACTCAGAAAACGCTGGTGACGCTGCTTGTCACCCGGGTGAACCCGTTTGAAAGCCGCGATGGGCTGGGGATCGCGCAATACCTCGGGGGCGACCTTCGATGAGCCGCCTGGTCAAAGTTTCAGCCGGCTTGATTTGGTTCGTCCTTTCGGCGGGCCCAGCGCATGCTGATACGGCTGAAAGTGTGCCTGGTCAGAATCCTGCCACCGCGGGGGAGATGGCTATTCCTGCGCTGCCACCGCTGCCGGACATCAATGATGCCGCGTATCAGCAGGCCGTCGAGCAAGCTGCGCCTTTGACTCCTTCTCAGATCAGGAACCTACGGCAGCAGGTTGATGATACTGAGCGAGCAGCTGCGGCCCTCCCGCGATTCTTCCCGAAAATCGTCACCAATTCGGTGACGGTGTCGCTTTCGCCGGGCGCTACCCCGCAAGTAGTCCGCTTATTCAGTGGTTTTGTCACAACGCTGATGGTTGTTGACCAGGCAGGTAACCCGTTAATCGTCAAAACAGTCGATATCGGAGGCGGGGACAAAGACTTCACAGTCACCTGGGAAAAGGATGCTGAAAAGTCAGGCTCTAACTACGTGAAGATTTCGCCCAAGTCACCTTACGCTTTTGGCAACGTATCAATCACTTTGGTTGACGTGAGCGTTCCTATTTCACTGACTCTGGTAAGTGGTCAGCGGGAAGTTGATGATCGAGTAGATGTCCGTGTTCAGGGGATCGGCAATATTGCGACCGCAGCTCTGCCTAAAGGAGTCGCGCCTGCAATCCTCACCATGCTGTCGGGATTCGGCCCTGACGGCGCCAAGCTACTGACTAGCTCGAATACGGAAGTGATGGCATGGGAATACAAAGATAAGTTTTTTGTGCGGACGAACTATGCACTTTTGTCCCCAGCTTATCTTTCTATGCAGCGATCACCGGATGGAATTGCTGTTTATGAGATACCTCGGACTCCTGTCGTTGTTGCGCTGAGCAATGGGGCTCCACTTAACGTCAGTCTGAGCGGCTATTGATTATGGCGGATAAGATTTCGAAGTTGGATAATCTGAAAGTTGCCCTAAGTGATGGGCCTACCAGGTTGATCTATGGTGGTTCTTTTTTGATTATGTTGATAGCTGCGGGGGCTGGTTATTGGCTCTTCACGAGCAACAAGAAAACCAATGCAGATCCGAGCTACGTCAATAGCTACCAAGGGCTCCAAGGTCCGGCTGTCATGAGTGGTGGTGGGCCAATGCCCCAGTCTACCCCTCAGTATGACGCATACATTGCTCAGGAAAATTCCGACAATGTTCGAGCTGCTGTTCAATCCGGCAGCAGCGCGGTCCCTACTGTCCGAACTGGCGTAACCGAGACCGTCATTGAGGATGCTGCGCCGCCAAAGAAAAAGGCGCCGGAGGAAGATCCGGAAGCAGTCCGACGTCGTAACGAAGAGCGCGAGAAGCAGCTGGCTGATGCGCAGAAACGTTATGACGAGGCCAGGCGCGCTAATGACGAGGCGATCAAGGCCCGCAAAGAGGCTATGAGCCAACAAGTCGGTTTGCTAGTAAAAAACTGGGAGCCTTCCTCCCATAAAACACTTGATATTTACTCGACAGCGACGGCTAACACGGCTTCAGGGGTTGGAGGAAAAGGGCAGGTCGGTGCTGCTTCAAATGTGCAGCAGACACCAGCGCTGAAGCTCGCCCGGGCTGGTGATTTGCAATGTGGGCAAGTTGATACTGCAGTTAATACTGACGAGCCAGGGCCGGTTCTTGCCACGATATGGCAAGAAGGCGAGCTGAAGCGTACCAAGCTGCTCGGTAAGATTGAAACAGGTCAAAACGCCCAAAAAGCAACTTTGCATTTTACTACCGCAAATATTCCTGGTGTGAATGGATCTGTCCAAGTCGATGCTTATGCAGTCGATCCGAATACCGCTAGAACTGCTCTGGCCACTGATGTCGATAATCACCTGGTTCAGCGCTATGGCCTGTTCCTCGCTGCAACTTTTCTAGAAGGATATGGCACTGCAATTATGCAGGCTGGCCAGAATCAACAACTTGTAGCGAGTCCCAGCGGGACTGTCGTCCAAACCGATGCTTTGGATAACACGCAAATTCTTTCTGCTGCGGCTGGGAATGTAGGTAAAAGAGTTGCCGATAGCCTGGCCGATGGGGTTAACAGAAAACCAACGATTACTATCGACTCGGGAACTGCCGTCTGCTTCCTGTTCATGAATGATGTTGAAATTAAGGGCGAGGGGAATAAGTAATGAGTATTGATCAGGAAGATATTCTCGGGCAACAGAATGAGTTCGATGAGGACGATGCCCCGCCTGCCGACAAGAAAAAGAGCAACAAGAACGGTCAACTGATGACCTACGGGATGTACGTTGTTGCGGCTCTCGTTGTTGGCCTCGCATTGTTCAAGATATTCGGCCCCCGGTTCTTCCATAGCAATGACCAAGGTTATGGGACCGCCCCGATCACTATCGATCAGCCTTCTGGCCAAGGGGCAGGGCAGTACGGCTACCAGGGGCAGGGGTATCAGCCGCAACCGAATCCCCCCTCTCCCGTGCCGGAGCCGGTTGGCCAGTACCAGCAGGCGCAGAACTATGTGGCAGATCCACAAGTGCAGGCCGCGCTGCCGGTATCCGAATCGCCGGCACCACCGGTTATGCAGCAGCCTGTTGCTCCGGTCGGACAAGCTGCGCAGATACAGCCGCACGTAACGATGGAGCCGCAAGCTGCAACGGCGGCTCCGGTGCCGACATCGGGCCAGGAAATGGCTTCGATTGCTCAGGTTCAAAAACAGTTGGAGCAGCAAGATATTCAGTTGAAGGCAATTCAGGAAACGCTGGACGAAATCAAGAAGTCGCTGCCGAAAACCGCTGCCAAGCCGGCGCCGAAGCCTAGTTCCGCAAGTAAGTCCAGCACTTCTCAAGCAGCCTCGCAGAAGAAGCCACAACCGCAACCCCAGCGTCAGGTTCAGAAGTCTCAGGCTGGATCGGGCCAGCAGAAAAATTCGCCTGCCAGCATGTCGCTCAAGGCCGTGCTCGAAGGTCGAGCGTGGTTCGTGACGAAGGGAGGGGAGAGCATCAGCGTTTCCGTTGGCGACACGATCCCAGGAGTTGGCTCCGTGCAGCGCATTGATCCAGACCAAGGGCAAGTGATCATGTCCAACGGCGTCGTCTACCGCTGAGGCCGCTGAGATGATCGACGCCTCGACGATGCTGGCCAGCTTCGCCCAGCAGTTCCCCGGACTGGAGGATCTGTTGAACGCGGTTGTGGCTTTGCTGGGCCTAGTACTGACTGGCAACGCAGTTTTTAAAGCAATCCAAGTTGATAAGACGGGTGGCCAGGGTATGACCTGGACCACGCCGATTATGTATTTCTTCTGCGGCGTGGCACTTTTCAACTTCGCGGCAAGTATTGACACCGCTTTGGACTCATTTTGGGGTGGCTCGGTATCGGTGAAGAACCTCATGAGCTATCAAGGCTCGGCAAATATGCCGGCTCAAACTTCAGAGTTGATTGGGGTCATTGTTCTTTGCCTCCGGTTCTACGGATACATCACCTATGCCCGAGGCTGGATGAGTATGCGGCGGATTGGAAGTGGTCAGAACGGAAGTGATGAGGTTTTCAAAAAATCGTTTATCCGATTAGTGGCTGGTGTAGCGCTAATCAACATCGTCGGTACAGTAAATATGTTCTCTGAGACCTTCGGTTTCGGGGAAGTTCTATAGAGAAAGGAGACCATCCTATGAAAGTAATGAGTACGCTGCGCGGTTTTTGGAACAAGGCGAAAGTTTGTTTTTACTCTACCAGCGCAATGGCGATGCTGGCCTTTACCGAGCTTGCTCACGGCGAGGGTGTAGGTGCAATCGGTCGTCGCGCAGCCACTGAAGCTGACGGCCTGGGGGTGGGAGCGCAGGCTTTGTTCGCGCTGGGTGGTTTGATCATGGTCGGCCTGTCGATCTTCGAGATCAAGAAATACAACAAAACCGATGGTGCGCAAGGGAAGATCTCAATGGCTGCCATTCTGCTGTTTGGCGGTGCTTTCCTGTTGTACATCGCAAGCGGGATCGAAACTGGCTCTGACACCATTTGGGGTGAAGGCGGCGGCGACAAGTCTCGTGTGCAGATCCAGCGTTAAGGTGAGTTGGTAAAATGATCGAGCTATCGGTTGTTCGTGACATCCGGAAAGCGCCTCTTATTCAGCACGGCTCTCGGCTGGACAAGAGCGCGGGTGAGTTGCGCAAGCAGGTTATTGCGCAAGGGCGCTTTGGACGTCGCTGTCATTTTTGCGATTTTGCATTCGGAACAACCGATAGTTTCGATATCCATAATCTGGATGGTGATCACACGAATAATGAACTCGAAAACTTAGTTCCTGTTTGTGAGCTATGCCACGCGCCATTTCATCTCGATACGGTTTCTAAGAAATGGCCATCCGATCCTGGGAAAATTGTCTTCCTGCCTGAGCTGACTCAAGTTCAGCTCAACAATCTCTTGCAGGTGATTTTCTACTGCATGGCGATGCAGTCTGTTGCGGCTGGGCCGGAAAAGGTGGCTTCGACGGCGGAACAGGGTATTAACCCGCATACGGTCTACCGCCGTATCACCGACCGAGCCCACCAGGTCGAGATGAACTCGAAGGGGGAAACTGTGCGGAAAGGCCTTTCGGACCCCTTGGTATGTAGCAGAGTTTTGCTGGACATGAGCGACGATGAGTACGAGCAGCGTAGTGTCCTTCTGGGTGGCTGTCGTTACGTTCCTGGAGCGGACTATTTCATCCAGCAAGCTGGCATGTGGTCTGGGAACGGTGCGTCTTTCAGTCGCCTGGATCTCGCGGCCTGGCCTGGCGTTGCAGGAGTGGCCTGATGGGGGTAGTCAGGCACGGTTGTGTCCGTTTCGATGCCGACGATCCGAATATGGGCGGTTGGGCGTCCGTGGAAGGTATGGAGGCGTTTCGTATTTCTTCTGTCGGGAACTTGGATAACGACACCCTCTGGTGGACGAATCTTTCGTTTTCGGCGATTTATGGTGCGAATTTACATAAGACGCCATATATAAAGAGGACAACCTATCTTAACTCGTGGCTGCAAGAGGGGCAGGCAGACATTTGCAGTGCTTGGGGTTTAATGCGGCGTAGCTACACCGAGAAACAAATCACGGAAATCCTTTCCGGTGTTTTTTCTCGGGTCATGTGGTACGCGAAAGGCGCCTACGGCATTGATGGCTCTCGTTCTGTTCCTATGCACGACAATTTGGCGGACGAAATTCGGTGCAAGATCCTTCCAGATAAAGATCCACACATTGCGCCGGAAGTAGATGGTGCGCTGTCGGCTGCCCATCAGTATTACACTTATTGCCTGACGCCCCATTACAATCGGGAAGAAATGGTAGTGGTTCGATTTTCTGCGCCGGCAGTGGCGTATGCTCGCGAAATGCTGAGCATGATCGTACCCGGAGAACAAGTTGAGTATTTCTCTGCAGAACAGATAGCTCCAATCTCGGATAAAGTTCAATGGGTTGTGAATAACCCCCGCCCAGTGCTGGCTAAAGTATCCGTTTCAAATATAAATCCTGATTATGTGAACGTAATTGCTTTTGCTAACGGGGCAAAGGCTGGTAGTAACCGATCCTGGGTATCGCAGCCAGAACTTCTACTACTTTCTCAGTACGCCCAGGTTGAAGTGGCATGTGCTTTTGTATTCAGCGGCTATGAAATGCTTGAGACGTCCTGCGAGCTGCCGATGTTCTCTGCTTTGCAGGCTATGAGTCCTGGAGCGGAGCTCTTGGCTATGAACCATTGGGTCGGTCTTTCACGTGAGAACTGCTATCGGCTTGAGCCTAAGAGTACGGAGTATCGGGCAGTTTCCCCGCGTGCAGCCTGGATAACCGCGGTGGACCGTTTCTTGATGTTCACCTATGCGCTACAGCTTCATAAGGCCGGGTTCGCCATCAGAAAGTATGGCGCGGGTAGCGTGACCTGTCTGGTGCCAAAGCATAATTTTAAGGATGCTTATGACATCGCATCTTCTATAGGTCTGCTTGCTCCTCCAAATATGTCGTCGGACATTGAAGTTCAAGAGGACTTACACAATGTCTGACATTAACACTCTGCTTGAAGTTGCACTGCGAGATTCGCGCAATTTGGAAGTGATAATTGCGCTGGATCGACTGCTTCTTCTTCCGGAGAACGATGCTGCACTTCATGCGGCAATGAAAGATCTTGAGACGGTAAAATCATTCATTAATACAAAGTTGCCAAGTCACCTTAAAGAGTTTGCCAGAGGACTGTTCGTCCAGCATGGCCGACTGGTGGCGGAGCACTACAAGGCGAAATTGGAAACCGGGGAGACCGCTAGATGAGCGCTGCAGGTATCGTCGACACGATTGAGGATCTCCTCGCGTATGTCTGCTCGAAATTCAAAATGGCGATGGCTGACTACATTAATATAGAAAGCATCGACGACGAGCAGACCATGACTATGCGGGATGGCACCTTGCTCACCGTCCTGCAATTGCACGGCTCCACCAGGATGATCGGCGAGGTCGAATTTGCTGAATGTGACAGCCTGTTCAGCAAGAGCTTGAAGGCGTACCTGAGCAATGGCGGCCATGCCGTCCACGTGTACTTCAGCGGTGATCCCGATAGTGCTGTACGCGATATCGAAGCGGCCATCGCTCCTTCCCGAGCGACAGCCAAGCGCCTCGGGTTGGAGCTGGATGACCTCTTCGAAGAGGACGTCAGACACCTTTCCCAGTTCTGCACCAACGAGAAGGCCTTCATCACCCTGATCACCAGGCCGTCGGCGGCCACCAGTGGCGAGCAGAAGCGCGATGTGAAGGCGAAGGAGGAGCTGCGCGAGGCCTCGCCGCTTCCCCGGATGCGGGATGTGCCGAACGTCTTCGCGGCGATGCAGTCGTTGCGTACTCGGCACCGCTCGTTCGTCGACGCCCTGGTCGGGGACCTGCGGTCGGTCCATATCGCTGTAGAGGTTCTGGACGTCCACAAGGCCGGTTACGAAATGCGGATGAGCGTGGATCCGGAGTTCACCGCCGATGATTGGCGCCCGCGGCTTCCGGGCGACAAGATTCCCGTGCGGGACATCAGCAGAAATCCCAAGGACATGTCAGGGGCATTTTGGCCGCGCCTCGATCGCCAGCTGGTACCGCGAGATGCTGAAAAAGCAGGGCGGAAGTACACGATAGTTGGCGACAGGATATATGCCCCGATGTACGTGCACCTGCATGCACAAGACATTGAGCCCTTTCAGAAGCTGTTTGTGCGGGTAAGTCAGAACCGCTTGCCTTGGCGGATCAGTTTTTTGATTGAGTCAGGCGGCCTGAAGATGGTCGGCTTCAAGAACATGGTTGCCAGCATCATCAGCTTCACCAATCCGGACAACAAGGTTTTCCGGGAGGGGGTTTCGGCGGTTCGTGAGATGGTGAAGAAACAGAATGAACTGGACGTCCGCCTGCGTGTGGATTTCGCGACGTGGGCTCCGAAGGATGACGAGAAATTACTCGCATCCCGCGCATCTCGCCTCGCCCGTGCCGTACAGGGATGGGGAGGTATTGATATTCGCGAAGCCAGCGGCGATCAGTTCCAAGGTTTTACATCGTCGGCGCTCTGCCTGAGCTTGAATAGCGTCGCAACACCTTCTTGTGCGGTTCTCGGTGATGTCACGCAGATGTTGCCTTTGTACCGTCCTGCGTCGCCTTGGGCTGATGGCGGAGCGGTTCTCTATCGCACGCCGGATGGAAAGATCTGGCCTTATCAACCCAACTCACCAGTCCAGTCCAGTTGGATTACGGTCGGTGTGGCTGAACCTCGGTCCGGTAAAACGGTTGATGGTAACCAAGGGAACCTTGCGCTTTGCCTCTCGCCGGGTATCACCCGGCTGCCGATGATCGGGATCATCGACGTCGGCAAGGGGAGTGCTGGTTTGATATCTCTGCTACGCAACGCTCTNNCAACGCTCTTCCCGAGGAAAAGCGGCATTTGGCGATGAGCTTGCGTCTGCGTATGACGCCGGAGTTCGCCATCAACCCTTTGGACACTCAGGTAGGGTCCCGTTACCCACTACCCAGCGAAGTTGCTTTTCAAACTAACTTTGTGTCGCTGCTTGTTACGCCAATGGGTGCTGCCGCACCGGCAGACGGCATGGTTGGCTTGGTCAAGTTCACCCTGCAGGAGGCCTACCGCTACTACGCAGGCGATGGCAACAATACCAGGGCCAAGCCCTACATCCCCAACACCCGAGGGGCTGAGCAGGTCGACCGGGCGGTTGAGCGCTTCGGTATCCAGGTAGACGGGCGAACTTCCTGGTGGGAGATCGTCGACGCGCTCTACGACCATGGTGACATCCATTCTGCAACCCTGGCGCAGCGGCAAGCCGTTCCTACGCTGGCCGACTTGGCGGCGGTGAGTCGCGAGCAACAATTCGTCGATCTCTATGGAGGCAAGAGCACCGAGGATGGTGAGGCGCTACTGGATGCCTTCTCCCGGATGATTTCGGAATCGTTGCGCAGCTACCCGATTCTCGCTTTGCCTACGGCCTTTGATCTGGGCGAAGCCAGGGTCGTTTCGATCGACCTCGCCGAAGTTGCTCGTAGTGGATCCGCCGCGGCCGACCACCAGACAGCGATGTGTTACATGCTGGCTCGCTATGTCGTGGCGAGGAACTTCTACTTGACCGAGGAAGATGTCGAGTGCTTCGCCCCACGGTACCGCCCGTACCATGAGCACCGTATTCGCGAAATCCGCCAAGACAAAAAGCACCTTCAGTGGGACGAACTCCATCGAACGAAGCGCGTGCGTCCGGTACGGGACCAGGTTATCGGCGATATGCGCGAGGGGGGTAAGGAGGGCGTAATGGTTACCGTACTGTCTCAGGACGTGGATGACTTTGACGAAGAAATGTTGTCCTTCGCTACCGTCAAGAAGGTTTTCTCGAAGCAGAACGAGAAGAAGGCGGGGCGCATGCGCGAAATGTTCGGCCTGTCATCGACGGCGGAATACGCGGTTCGCCACATGATCCGTCCTCCGAGTGCGAAGGGGTCTACGTTCGTTGGCGCGTTCAGTACTCGTGAAGGCGAATCGGTGCATTTGCTGAATAGCACTATGGGCGGTATCAGGCTCTGGGCGTTTTCGACCACGCAAGAAGACACCTACGTCCGCGACACACTGTATCGGGAAATTGGGCCAGTCGAAACGCGGCGCCTCCTGGCTCGGCTCTACCCTGGTGGTAGCGTTGCGCGGGAAATCGAGGCGCGGAAGAAGAAGGTCGAGATCAGCGGCCTGATTGGCCAGGATCGGGACGATGGAGTAATTGATGGGCTGGTCGCCGAGTTGCTCGATATCTACCAACAGCAGCGGTCGGAGGCACTACGCGCATGATCAAGCGGATCAACTGCTCGGTCGTTTTCCTTCTGATGGTGGCGACCGCTTTCCCCGCGTGCGCGGGGATCTTCAACATCGGAACTTCGGGAGGCGCTTCGAACGAGAGCAGTTCGAGCAATGTGGTTGTTCGCCCTGATGCTGGCCCGGGGAGAGCATCGACACCGATTGTCCCTGTGGAAAGTGCATCGCCGCAACGGGTACCGGTGGAAAGCCCCCCCGTCTATCAGCCCTATACGCCGCCGGCTGCGTCGGTGTTGCCTGCCCCGATATCGGACGATGCAGAAGTTCGGCGCTACGACCGCTACCCAAACGAAAGCGATGTCGACTACATCGCTCGTATGAAGCAGGTCTACAAAACGTCTGCAGCAGAACTAGAGCGTGTCGGTGCTGAACACATGTTGCGCATGCAGCAGTTGGCGCCTCATTGAGCTCTTGTCGATGAGGGGCGGTTGAGGCCAGCTTCGCGATTATCTGGAGCGAGCCTCACCTGGTAGTGATCAGATAGTTGAGAGAGGTCGAGCGACCAGCTGTACGCGGAGCGGATCTCGTGGATCGCGAAGGCTCGCTTGACCAGCTGTAGGGCTTGGCCGGGGCTGATGGAGTTCACATGGCACAGCCACTCGATGGCTTTGTGGGTTTCGCTGCGCTCGATGGCGAGACCGATATGCTTTACCTGGTGGCACCTCGGGCAGAGCGCTATCAATCGATCCAGGCGCTGGATGAGCCGGTGGTCATCGTAGTGCCAGATTTCATGGCACTCGACAGGATGGTGCGGGCCTCGGTTAGAGCAGATCTCGCAACGGTAGTTGGCAGCCTTGAAGCAGATGCTTTTCAGCCGACTCCAAGTGGCTTCGCTGACGTTTGAACGGACGTTGCTGTACCAGCAGGATCTAGGAACAAGCTCGATGGTTAGATTCATGGTGAGGGAAAAACCTGCCGCGTATGATTGCGTCTGATTGGTTATTTTTTTACTATCAACGACATATTGACATGGTAATATAGATCAATGAAAGTCACCGATAAGGAACGAGAAGTCAGCGCCGAAATGGCGGCATGGCTGGGTTTTCTGAGGAAGGCCAAGCGGGTGACTCTGCAGAGCATCGCAGAAACTCACGCTACCCATCGGGGGAATCTGTCGGCGTTCATTTCGAGCAAGGGGACGACGCGGAATGTTTCGATGGAGAAGCTGCGGATGGTCCTGTTTGACCTCGGGCTTCTGGATGGCGGGATGTTAGCTCCAGGCCTCCACCGTTGGGAGGTCGATGAAGAAATGGTCGATTCCCTGTGTGAGCTGCTGAATAAAAGCGAGTTCGAGCGAGGGTATGTGTTCCGCTTGGGGAATGGCCTACGGGCATTCGCAGTGGTTCAGGTGTGCGAGGCCAACGCGGTGTTCGCGAGTTTGCCTGTTGAGATTGCTGAGCGGGTGGCTTCTGGATTGAAACCAACTGAAGGCGGGCAGCGCATCAGCTTGGTGGATCTCGACCGGGCTGGCGATGCGCAGATTCAGGCGCTGTGGCAAACCCCTGCAGACGCTTCGGTGTTTGCGAGCATACAAAGTCTCTGGACGGATGAGCCGTTATTCCGATTGCCCATTGAGAAGAGGGCGGGCTGATCCAGATGTAGTGTCCGGAAATGGTTTTTGCTCGCCAATGCTGATTTTGGTCATCGCCGGTTTTGTTCGTTGCCGAAGAGGCACTTAGCGCTCGGATTCGGGCATTCGGTAACGGGGCGCAGTCTGGATGACAAAACTTAATTTGGCCCAGCTTTGCTGGCGTGTTGTTGATGATTGTTGCGGCGAAAATCTAAGGAAAAGCTATGGCTACCCAGAAGCGAATGAAAGCTAACGAGCTGGTCACTCTGCTCGCTGAGCTGGTGGTGATGGACATCGAGATGATGGCCAGGTTTGCCAATATCCCTGTCCAGAACCTGCGTTCCTGGTTGGCCGGCAAGAAGGAAAACCTTCGGCTGCAGTCGGTGATGAATTTGATGTCGGTCATGGGGTTGAAGGTCGACAACGGACTTCGCCTGGATGACGCGCGGGTTCACTATTGGTACATCGAAGACAGCATTTTCAGCCAGAAGAAGAGCGTCTACGCGGCGCTGACGAAGCTTTCCAAGTTGCTGGCAGGCTGCTCGATCACGGCGGTCGAATCTACGTCGCCACGGCTCAAAGAGCGCCTTGGGCATCGCTTCTACCTGGTGGCGAGCGCCAAGGTGCGACTTGTTGTGTGCGTGCGTCGCAGTTTCTTCCGGGCGCCGGCGGTATCTCCCGAGGTGATCAAAGGGGCCTGTTGGCGGGATGACAGTGATGATCATCTGATCACGACAAACCGTCGTTTGTGGACGCACCTGGTTGAGCGCGACCTGACCACGTATGAGTTCGATCGCATGTTCAATCAGGTTAGCGAAAACGTGAGCTGGGCTGATGTTTCGCTCATGGCTCGCGAATTCGGCGTTACGGCTGCTGATGTGTCGCAGTGGATCCTGGAGCGACATGGCGAGCTGGTCCCCGATGGAGCAGGGGCACAGGATGACGAAGGCATCGATTTGGATAGCAGCGGCGGGCGCGTGCTGTACCTCGCAGCAGGTTGAGGGGGCTGTCCATGCTTGTAGTTCTCCGCGATTCGAAGATGTTTCGAGCCGTCCCGAGGGTGATCCTATGGGGTGGCGTTGCGCTGTTCTTGTTCCTCATCTTGGTGCTGGCCGAGGGTAGCGTCTACTTGGGGAAGGTGGGGGAGGCCAGGGACGCAGCTATCGCTCAATGGCTGAATGAACATCCGGAAGATGGCGAGGCGGTGGCCCGCTACCGGACTGTCTGCATCGGATCTCCAGGCGAACCGGATGTCGAAAAGATTGCCTCCCCCCCCCAGCCCGTTCTGACCTTCGCCGAATGTGCTGAAAAGGTTGGGTCACCCGATCTCATGGTCATTATTCAGGCAGCGGAATACTCGATCCCGGTGCCGATACTTCTCTCCTGGTTGTCACGCACTTTGGCATCCGTCGTTCTGCTTTAGCCGTTGCAGGAGTTGGTATCGTGCAAGCGCATTTCATGGGGTCGCGGCCGGATGGATGGCTTGAGAAACTGGCTGCCGAAAAGGCGCGTCTGCGCCGTAAAGTTCGGACTCGGTGGATCTTGGCCGGCCTGGGCGTGCTGGTGGTCGTTGGCGTTGTATGGGGAGCGTTTTCGTGGGGATGATTGACCTGGTTGGGCTGAAGCATGGCTTGCTTAACTCGCCGGAGTCGCCGGCTCCGATTGCTGCATAAGGGGGCGGGAGTGCGACATTTCTTCCTCCGGATGAAGCGGATGATTCAGGATGATCTCGGTATCCCCGCTTCGGTCCGCGCTATTGTTGAGGCCTTTCCTGCTCTGAAAGTGCACTTGCGGGAACCCGCTCAAAGTATTGCCGCGTCGAGCGTTGTTCTATGGCATGAATGGGGTGGCGCGGTGCACGGCTCTTGGCCCCGTCTAGCTGCCGGAGAAATGCTCGGGTGGCGCAATCAGGGCGGCCAATACGGCAGCTTCCATCTCACCCGGGAGGATCTCGCCCGCTTGGGCTGTCGCGAGGTCAAGGAGCAATGGCGGTGCGAGATTCAGGATGTCGAAGGCCTTTCAGCGTCGAAATCGGAGCTGCGTGACTTCGCGAGCCTTGACGATATGGTCGCCACCAACTCGCGACCGATGATCGAGCCTATGAGCTTGGAAAAGCTGGATCAAAACCTCGCCTGGTCCGAGATACGAATACTTCATCGCGAGGATCCTTCGGATCATTTCGCCTGCTATCGGTGGGATGGGCGGCTTTTCCTGATGAACTCCGGTGGCTCGCATCACTTTGCGGCAGCACGCTATATCGCTTCGCGGTTGCGTCGTTCTGTGCCGCTGCAGGGGCGGCTAAAGATCTACGGCCTCAACAGCGCTTCTGTCAGTTCCCTGGTGCGTGACTTTGAGATATTCGCGCTACGGGACGAGCCGATGAGCTACATGGCGTTTCACGATGCCATGCGGGCTTATGGCGCTGCCTACCTGCACCGACGCCTGCCCCGTCCTTATGAGGATTCCCGAGCTGTGTTTCTGCCGCGAGATGATATTCGTTCGGTGCGAGTTGCGGCCGTGCTCCACGAGTGGGGGTTCTTCGATCTGGGTGATCATCTGCAAGAGCTGGCTCGCAGAAACATGGCGGCTTTCAGATTGAACTGAAGTTCAATTATATACTTGCATTGTAACGAGAAAAACGCGAGAGGCAATCTATGCAGGCACTCACCACTACAGGCAAGCTGTTTAAGCAGTTCATCCAGTTTTTAAGGGAACAGGGCTACCAAATTCACTGGCACGACATCAATCCCGAAGAGCCTGAGTATGTTGAGGTGATTTGCAACGGGCAGCATCTGATGCCGGATGGTGTACCTAGTATTCCGAATGATGGAATCGTTGAGATTGACTACTTCGCCACTATTTTCTTGGAGCCAGGCAGCGGGGGAAGAAAGATTCAAAGGGTATTCAAGGATTGGCAGGCCGGCAAAATGTTCCTCGGCTCCACCAAGCTAACGCCCCCTCATCTAGTAGCCCATTACGAACGCATCATCACCGCTGCAGTCGCGATGAATGACGAAGAGAAGGCCCAGGTTGCTGACTGGGTTGATCGGCACGCCTCGGGGAATAGCAACTTGGCGGCGAGTGATTGGCCGGGATGGAAGGATGTAATTGCCCGCGTGAGTGAGCGCTAGGCGCGAGCTGGTCCCTGCGCTCGCTTTGGCCGGGTGATGGGGGAGGGGGCGCAGGTGTTAAAAGGTTAGGCTTTACACGACGACTTTCGTTTGTTTATCCTGATGCAATATCAGGTAACGAGGGTTTTGTTATGGATGGCCTGCAGATGACCGAGGAGCAACGTGCTCCCTGCGAAAGCAACTCCGATGTAATCAAGATCGAAGCCGGTGCTGGCACTGGCAAGACCACCACGTTGCGAGGCATCGCCGAGGCCAAGCGCGACAAGCGTCAGCTATATGTCGCGTTCAACAAATCGATCCAGGTCGAGGCCTCCAGGAAGTTCCCATCCAACGTCACCTGCAAGACCGCACATTCGCTTGCCTACGGCGCCATTGGCCGTGACTACGGCAACGTACATGGCAAGCTTCAGGGGGACATCAAGCCCTTCCATGTTACTCGACAGCTGACCTCCAGCCTGTCGGGCGTCCCGTCGAGTGCCCACAACTTGTATGGCGGTCGCGTGATCGAGACCGTGAAAAACTACCTCGTGTCGGCCGATTCCACGCTTAGCCCGAAGCACGTCAGCATCGGCGACGCCCCGGTCGAGCGTAGCCATTTCGATCCGCAGCGGATCTTGCAGGACGCGATGCAGGTCTGGACCGCAATGCAGGATCTGCGCTCCGAAGTCCCGATGCTGCATGACGGGTACCTCAAGCTCTACCAGGTCGCAGGTCGTCGACTGCCCTACGACCTGATCCTTTTCGACGAAGCGCAAGATACCAATCCCGTCACCCAAGCAATCGTAAATCAGCAGCAGGCGAAGAAGGTGTATGTGGGCGATCGCCATCAGGCGATCTACGGCTTCCGTGGTGCGAGCAACGCGATGGAGCTCATCCCCTCGGACGAAACCTTCTACCTGACGGGCTCGTTCCGCTTCGGCAACGAAGTGGCGGAAGTGGCTAACCGCATCCTGGACCTCAAGGGTGATGTCGTTCATCTGCGTGGACTGGGGGCGGAAAGCAAGATCCGTCCTCTGACTGCCAGCGAGGGCTATGCGTACCTCAGCCGAGGCAATGCTGCGCTGTTCGACCGGGCCGTGAAAGCTCTGACCAAGAACGAGCCCTTCTCCTTCGTCGGTGACATCCGCGGTTACCGCTTCGATCAGATCCTGGACGTCTATCAGTTGTCGATCAAAGGCCAGGTGAAGGATCCATTCATCCGGTCCTTCAGCAGCTTCGATGAGCTGGTGGAATACGCCGAAATGATCAACGACCGCGAAGTTAAGTCGCGCTGCAAGATCGTCACTGCCTATGGCCGGGATATCCCAGGTTTGTTGGAGCGAATCGAGCGGGCAGCCCTGGCACCGGTCGAAGACGGCAACGTTGCGGACAACCGTCTGATCCTCACCACGGGCCACAAGTCGAAAGGGCTCGAATTCCCCAATGTCCAGCTGGCTGGCGACTTCATGGAGTTTCTCGACTCCGACACCGGCCAGTTGATCGACATGAGCAAGGCCGACACCAACCTGATCGAGGAGATCAACGTCAACTACGTCGGGGTAACCCGAGCGCAGCGCGTTCTCCACCTCAATGAGCAGCTGGAGGCCTACCTCGAACACCTCGAAGAACTGGCGGCCAACCGCTCCAGTCGTCCTTCCATGGCGTAATCAACGATTTATCCCCCGACAAGGAGCACCACACTATGTCCCTGCTGAAGCGTATCCAAGATGTAAACAAGGGCGGCGCCGACAAGAAGTACGACGCCTTCGGCGCCGTGTTCGAGGTCAGCACCGCCGTGGAATCGAACGGCGCGGTCAAGCTGACCGGGAAGCTGCTGAACGAGAGCAACCCCAAGGTGAAAGCCGGCGAAGAGATCGTCGTCACCTTCCGCGGCGAGTCCGCGAGTAAATCCCTGACCAACTTCGTCAAGGGCAACGGCAAGAAGTCGCTGGCCGCCCCGGATGCCGCGAAGGGCACCTTCCTCACCCTGGAAGGTTGCTTCTTCAGCGACGAGATGGAGGATGGCAAGCGCGTACTCAGCTCGCGCTGGCTCAACACCCTGGCGTCCAGCAATGACACCGACCACGACAACCGCTCGTTCATCGAGAACATCCTGGCGACGGCGCCGCGTATCTCGTTCAAGAACCCCGCGGTGCAGCCGGGCGAGCCCGAGCGCATCACCCTGCCAGTGAACGCCCGTACCGTGACGGCCCGCGTCAAGACCGACCATGGCACCTTCGAGAAGGAGTTTCCCGTTACCTGGGCGGTCCAGAAGCTGGAGGCCCTCGGCCCGAACGACAAACCGCAAGTGCACATCGATACCGTGGAGCCGTCGAACGCCCGCAATGTGCGCAGCCGCCAGGATCTGGAAGAAGTCCTCGCCGAACAACTCGGCCGTGGCACCAAGGCGCTCGCGCTGCTGCGGGTGACTGATGGTGAAGATGTACTGACTCGTGCTGTGTACGTCGGCTTCAAGCGCGACGGTGACGAGTACGTGCCCGACACCGAGAAAACCCTGGAAGATCTGTTCAAGAACAACATCTTCAAGGGCATCCCGAACGACGACCTGTTCGCCGGCCTGGTCAATGGCGACGTGCGTGTGGAAAGCATTCCCGGCTACCGCATGAACTACGCCGGCGATCCGACGCAGGACAACAACGCAGCGTTCAAGCTGATCAGCGAGGTGAAGGCCGGTCGCACCCAGCGCTACGAAATGATTTTCGGTGAACAGGCAAACCTGTTCAGCAAGGTCATCCTCCCCGGCATCGCTCGCACCGACACGATCTCCGGCTTCTCGCCGTTCAACATCCTCGCCGACGAACCGGGCACCTACCTGGCGAACCAGTTCAGTACCCCTCTGGTTCGCCCGGGCGCCGAGCCGCAACCGCCGAAGCTTCCGGCTGAAGAAGCGCAGGAACCGGCCCCCGACTTCGCCTCGCTCGAAAGCGAGTTCGATACCGCGCTCAAGGGCGAGGAGGAGGCTCCGGCCGGTCCTCGTCCGTAACGCCTTCAAGGCAAGCAGTAGCCATTTCAGCCGCTTTCGAGCGGCTGTTTTTTACGCCTCCGGTAGTGATCGCCATGCAACCAGCCACCCCCACTCAAACCAAGAACCTCGTCAACTGGATCCAGCTCAACACAGATGATCCGGAAACGCGCTTGGTGGCAGTCAAGTTCCCTTCGGGTACCAAGCGCCTCGTGTTGGTAGCGAACCAGGATCTCACCAACGGCCAGCTCCAGGTGTTGGGCGAGCTGGGCTTCTATCGCAGTCGGTCGGGGTTCCTGGTTCGCGATGACCTGCGCTTCAGCCTGCAGCAGATCCAGAAAGCTTTTCCCAAAGCCCATCCGGTGAAGGTGCCGATGAACTGGGTGACTCGCATCATGCCGGAGCGCCCGGTTTCACCAGCTAGTGCGACTGTGTCCACTCCCAAGGTCTCTGCCCCGGCAATCAGCATCCCCCCGCAGGTTCCGGCGCAAGGCCGCGAACAGTCCGTAGGGAACGAAAGCGAAGACCGGCCCGACGAGGTTCTTCCGGTAACGGTCACCGTCAACAACGCGGTGATGTCAGCCCGGCCGCTTGGCATGAATTACCGTGGCCAGATGGTCTTCCTGGGTGAGGATGGACGCTTCATTCAGGGGCCAGCCCAACAGATCATTCGGGAGGCCGACAGCCGCGGTGCCACATTCCTGTATGGGGCAACTGCGGAGGACCTGGCTTTATGCGCCGATGGCTTGGTGAGGGAGATTGCCGGCGGCAAGGTCCTGCGGTTCGACGATCTGAAGCGCTTCAGCAGTATCGTGACGGAGATCCCTGAGGGGGCTGTTCTCTCTTCTCCTCGGGCAAGAGAGGTACAGGAGGCAATCGAGGCCGCGCTGGTTCGGCACATTCGCAAACAACCTGGGATGACGCCTAAAGCTGCCTACAGTCTGGCCATCAAGCTGCACGAAGGGCAACCGCCGCTGGCTGCACGTACCTCCGAATCCGTTGCTCTGCAGCAGTATTCGACGCCGCTTCCATTGAGTGTTGCTGTCCAGCAAATCGTTGGCGGCTTCAAGGGGCGTTCTGTTCTGGAGCCGACGATTGGCAACGGCTCGCTGGTATGCACCGTCAAGGACGCCGCCTTGGCCGGCGTCGAGCTCGACGCTCGGCGCCTTGATGCGATCCGGAGAGACCGGTCGGAGGCGAACCTCCAGCATGGCGATGCCACATCCTTCGACTTCCGCTCGCTTAATGGTGGCGGGGACTTCGATGTCGTTTTAAGCAACCCGCCATTTGGGGGCCTGCAGCCACCCCGCATGATGTCCGGGCTCAAGGTCAGCAGGGTAGACCACCTGATCATGATCCGGTCGCTGCAGGCGCGGGCGGACGACGGCGTAGGGGTCTATATCATCGGCGCGGACAGCTACCTTGACAGCCAGGCCGGGCTCGTCACAGGCGGTTCTCGGTATCTCTTCAACTGGTTGGCGGATCGCTACCAGGTCGACGCCGTCGAGGTGGATGGTGGGATTTACACCAAGCAGGGGGCTTCTTTCCCGATTCGTATCGTCGTGGTCGGGAGGAAGGAAGCCGGGCATGCCCAAGTGCCCGATCGGCTGCCGGTGCTGCTGGACCACGACGAGGTGTTCGAATGGGCTGCCGGCATGTACGAGAAGTATGGCCTGGCGGAGATTCGAACTCCTGAAATGGGCCTTCAGGAAGCGCTCAGCGATTCGGCCGTCGTCGAGCTCGATGGCGATGCCCCGGTGGAGGATCGCTCAGCTGAGCAATCCCATCCCCCAGTTGAGACGGAGTCCGGTGCGGCAAGGGCGGTCGCGCCGGTGGATCGCAGCGAGGAAGAAGAAAACTCGTACCAGTCGCCATATGCGGCTTTCAGCCGAGCCGGCGAGGCCACAGCGATGGTCCCCCGAAACCTGGCGACGCCTACCCGTATGGCTCTGACAGAGGTTGTGCGAGAAGAGGGCGATGTCGACGGTTTCGTGGCGGCTGAACTGGGGTGGTCCGTGGAGGAGTTGGGCGGCTATCTCTCCCCTGAGCAGGTTGACGCCGTGGCCCTGGCCATCAACTCCTTGCAGAAGGGGAGGGGCTTCCTGGAGGCGGACCAGACAGGGTTGGGTAAAGGGCGGGTGATGGCTGCCTTGGCCAGGTACTCGGTCCTGCAGCAGAAGACGGTTGTCTTCCTAACCGAAACGCCGACGTTGTTCACGGACTTCTGGCGGGACATCAGCGACATCGGATCGGCCGAGCTTTTCACGCCGATGATCGTCAACGATGGAGTGTCGATCTTCGATCCGATCTCTGGCAACAAACTGGTTCCAGCCACACCCAAGGCGGTGATCCAGGCCGCGCTCGATGGCGGGGTGGTGGATCCCGCCTACAACCTGGTGCTCGGTACTTATTCCCAGTTCAACCGGGACAGAGCCAAATCTTCGAAGGCGCGCTGGATCAGCCAGATCGCGGAGGGCAAAGCGTTATTGCTGGATGAAGCGCACAACGCGGCCGGCGAGTCGAATACCGGGCAGAACATCGGTCTCGCCATCGACAACGCCGACTTCGTCGTTTACTCCTCGGCGACGGCCATGAAGGCTGGCAAGAACGTGATGCTGTATTCCGAGCTCTTCCCCGAAACAGTGGATATGGGAGCGTTACCGGAGACGCTCGCCATTGGCGGCGAGGTTCTGCAGGAGGTGCTCTCGGGAATGCTGGCTCGGGACGGCGTGTTTATTCGGCGCGAGCATGACCTCAGCAATCTGGCATTTAGCACCGTCAGCGACGACGGGCGAGAGGAACGAAATCGATCGCTTTCGGACAAGCTCGCCGAGATCCTGGAGCTGATGAACTACTTGGCCGGCGACATCAATGAGTTGGTCAACAAGCGGAACAAGGAGATCAAAAAAGCACTTGAAGCCATTCCGGAGGTGGAGCGCAAAGGCAACCGGATGGGAGCGGTCAGCACCAACTTTGGGTCGCGCCTCTACGCGATTTACCGCCAGTTCATGATGGCCATCAAGACAGACCTCGCTGCTGACAGGGCTATCAAGGCCCTGGAAGAGGGCAAAAAGCCTGTCATCGTGTTGGAGAACACCATGGAGTCCCTCCTGGTGGACATTGTGGCCGACCTACGGCCTGGCTTCGATGACGTTGATGCCGAAGAGTTCGGAACCAGCCTGCAGGGCGAGACCGAACTGGATGGCTATCTCACCTTCCGGGATGTGCTGCACCGCATGCTGCATCGCCTGACCTACTACGTGGAGACCAACCGCTATGGTGAGGCCACCAAGGTCCCCGTGACCTCCGAAGAGTTCATGGATGTGGTTTCGACAGTGGACGGGTTGATCAATGACTTCCCGGATCTGCCGGTGTCGCCACTGGATGAGATCCGAACCCGAATCGCGACGGCTGGTTTCATCTGCGATGAGCTTTCCGGCCGCAAGCTGCAGATCCATCAGCGAGCAGGGAGCTTCTTTGCATCGCCTGTGCTTGAACGGCCCAAGGCGCAGATCGTGAAGGACTTCGTGACGGGCACTACCGATGCCCTTCTGCTGACACGTGCCGGCAGCACGGGTATCAGCTTGCATGCCGGCGAAAAGTTCCCTGACCAGCGGCGCCGGGTAATGATCGAGCTTCAGTCCGCCGCGGACGTGAACACTCGGGTGCAGTTCTTCGGTCGCGTCAACCGGAAGGGCCAAACGTCGTCGCCGGAAATCGAGACGTTGTCGTCGGGCTTGATCGGCGAGGCCCGGCCCATCGCGATGCAGAATTCCAAGCTCCGGAAGCTATCTGCCAATACAACCGCAAACCAGGACAACGCTGCTCTGGACCGATCGGTACCGGACTTCATCAATGCCATTGGTGACGAGGTCGCCTTCCGGTATTTGGAGGCCAATCCGCGAATTGCGCAGCGTCTCGACATCAATCTGGAGAATGAGGACGAGCGCGAAGAATCGTACTTCATCAACAAGCTGACCAGTCGGCTTGTGATGCTGCGTGTGGTCGAGCAAGAGCAGATCTACGAAGCGCTCACCAATGAATACCTCCGGGTCATCAAGGAGCTCGACGCCAAGGGCGTGAACCCCTTGAAATCGCGAGAGCTTGATGTGCGAGCGCGGGAGGTGGCGCGGGTGGTGTACGAGAGCGGGAATCCCCATTCCGATAGCGCATTCAATCAGCCGGTCTTCGCCAAGACGATCGAGTATGACGTCGCGCTGGATCCGATGAGGTCGGATGCCGTCAAGCGCCTGGTTCGTGAGGGTTCTGCTGCGGTTGAGCACTTCAGGATCAATCATGAGCGACGTCAGAACCAGGACTTCTTCCTTGCCCTCAAGGGGTTCCTTGCGGTCAACCGACGGAAGTTTCTGGAAACCGTTTTAGCGAAGGATTGCAAGTCGGTTGACGAGGCGTTGGCGGCTAAGAGGCCGAACTCTGTTCAGAAGATGATGCACCGCCTCAAGGTGCTTGATGGCGTCCTCGACGGACTGCAGGTCGGGGCCGTAGCCAGGTTTACCAACAACGACGGTGAAACTGATTTCGGCGTTATCGCTTCGATCGCCGTGCCTGACAACCCGAAACACATCCACCTGCTTGGAGGGTATGAGCTCAGCTTTGCAGTACCGGGCCGGCAAACGCTGATCGACCGGACGCTCTACAGCCTGCAGGACGACGTCCAGTTCCGGATCATGCCAAAGGCCGGATTGCTGGATGACCTCATGCTGCGGTTCGACACTGCGCCCGCAGGGAACGTGACATACCAGCGGCTGATTCTCGACGGCAACCTGTTCAAGGCCGCGCAGATCGCGGCTGCGGGCTCCATCGGCAGCAGCATCATTTACACCGATGAGCGGGGTGCGCGTCACCGCGGGGTGCTGATGGCCAGGGGCGTCGACCTCAAGCATTTGCAAAGCCTGCCAGTTCGCGTGGAAACGGCGGCTATGTGTGGTGAGGTACTCGACCGGTTCCCAGCGGTGAAGCTCACAACTTCGCCAGGCTTGAGCGATGACGACGAAAGCGAGATGCGTCTTTTCCTGCAGGACGGCATGGCCGTCATGGAGGTTCCCGGAAGCAAGGTCTGGGGCGGTCGTTACTTTGCGAACGAGGACCTGATCAAGGTTACCGGGCCTTTCGCCGGTACGCGGAAGGTGATGGTGGCCAAGTTTCCCACCGAAAACATCTCGAAAGCGATGGGGATTTTGTACAGGCAGGGCGTTTCGCTATATGCGGAATCCTCTTTGAGACAAGCTATTAACAATTTAAGAGGTGTCATATACTCTAATGAAAGTGAAAATGAAGAGCGCATGCGCGCTGTGAAAGCTTAGGGAGGCTGCATGACGCCATTCGAGAAATTCTGCTCCCGCATGGAAATGCCATCGGGTATCGGCCGCGAGCTGCCTTATGTGCAGCTCGGGTTTGTTAGCGCTGATCAAAGCACTGGGGCAGATGCCGCAGTTGAGTGGATTGAGGGTGATGACGAGCACCGGATCCGATTTTCGGTATCCGAGTGGAAAAAGGCCGAGGCCGGCGTCATCCGTGAGCCGGTAATGCAGGTCGAGTTTTCGGAAAGCTCCGGTGAGCTTTTGGTGCCCGCCGGTGAGGGTGGCGAAGTGATGGCCGATCTGCTGTTGGCCATGCAGGGTATGAGGGTGCTAGGGGGTGATGATGCAAGCGCGTAGAAGCATTGCCCTGGTATCACTCTCCCGCGGCCGAATCTTTGCCGCCGGATCCATTCGGGGGGTAGTTCAAGCTGTCCTTCAGGTACCGGCGAAGGTTCTGGATCCCGATCTTCATGCCAGTTTCCTTCTGAATGAACTCGCGGATATCGCTGGGGGTGAGACGCTCCTGAGCAAGCACCGCAATGGCGGGCTTGATCTCGTCAAGTTTGGTGCGGATTCGGTGAGAAAGGCCCCCGTTTTTTTCCCGAGCGAAGGTGCCGGCTTTTTTCACCAAGTCTTTCAGTTGTTTGTCCATCTGATGGACTCCTTTTTCGAACTCGTTTTGATGATACCAAACCTTCCGAACTCGGCTTGGAAACCGTTTCGCAATTGGCCAGTGGAGGCATCTTGAGATGAAAGTCTACGTCGCCGAGAAGCCAAAGCTGGGTAAGGCCATGGTTCAGGTCTTGTCAAAGACCTCGCCAATAACCAACAGGGGGGGGACTTTTGCGGAAGGAAATGGTTGGGCGGTTTGCTGGGCTGCGGGGCACATTTTTGCGCTCGAAGAACCCGATTACTACATCGGAGCTGCTTTCCCAGGCGCCCCGAAGGGTAAGAACGGCAAGTTCAAATGGAGTTGGGATCACCTGCCGCTCTTCCCTGGGCAGAGCGATTTACCAGGGTGGTCGATAGCGCTCGACTCCGAGAAAAAAGATCTGTTCAAGACGATCAAGTCTTTTGTCGCGAAGGCCACTGTGGTGGTCAATGCCGGGGATCCCGACCGCGAAGGGCAGTTGCTTATCGACGAGATCCTGGAGTTTCTGGGCAACCGGAAACCGGTGCGGCGCGTGCTCATTTCTGGTTTCGATGAGACGACTGTCGCGAACGGTTTGAAGGGGGAGTGCGACAACGCCGGCTTCATCGGTCTTCGTGACGCAGCGCGATCGCGCTCAAGGGCTGATTGGCTGGCGGGGATGAACCTCAGTCGTGCCATTTCCCTTCACGCGAAGGAATGTGGATTTCAAGGGTCGCACATAGCCTACGGCCGCGTGATGACCGCGTTGTTGGGGCTGATCGTCCAGCGTGACCTGGCGATCGAAAATTTTGTTCCCGTTGATTATTTCGCGCTTTCGGCGCGATTCAAGGTCACCAAAGGCGATTTCCGTGCGCGCTGGAAACCGTACCCCAGCCAGGCGGGGCTGGATGAAAGAGGGCGGCTGCTGGATCGGCGAGTAGCCGACCAGTTGAACACTGCGGTCCAAGGCAAGACTGGCAAGGTGGTCGAATACAGCGACACTGAAAAGACCGAGTCGGCCCCTTTGCCGTTCTCTGTCGACCAGCTGCAAATCCTGGCGTCGAAGAAATTCGGCTACAAGTCGGATGCGGTGCTGAAGGCCCTGCAGAGCCTCTATGAAAAGCATGAGCTCACCACCTATCCGCGATCCGACTGCCAGTATCTGCCTGAGAGTCAGCATGCTGATGCTCCTGAAGTGTATGCCGCCGTCACGAATAACCTGCAATTTGGTGCACCGCTGCAGGACATTGATCTAACTCGCAAGTCGCGAGCCTGGAACACGTCCAAGACTCCGGTCCACCACGCGATCATTCCCACTACGCGACGGGCCAATATCTCCGTCCTTTCGGGGATCGAGCAGGACCTCTACGAGGAAATCTGCAGACGCTATTTGGCGCAGTTCATGCCGCTTCATCGCTACCGCCAGGTAGAGGTAGTGGTCGAGGTCTCGGGGCAGCGCTTCGGTACCTCCGGCACCACCCCGCTTCTGCCGGGCTGGAAGGCCCTTTACCCGGGCATGAAAACGAAGAAGAAAGGGGAAGACGACAGCGGCGAGAACGACGTGCTGCCGCCGATGGCTGTTGGGGATGCTGCCCTATGTGAAGGCCTGGACATCACTGCGAAGAAAACCACGCCACCCGATCACTTCACTGACGCCACGCTGCTCGACGCGATGATCAACGTGCACAAGTACGTCACCGACGAGCGCATCAAAGCGATCTTCAAGCAGATGATCGATGACCGGAAAGCGGGCGAAGAAGAAGCCGCAGGCGGCCTGGGGACCCCTGCAACAAGGCATACCTTCGTGCCGAAGTTGGTCGACCTGGCCCAGGTGGAGTTCGTGAAGCCGAAGGGTAAGCAGAAGGAAGAATTCATCATCTCGACTCAAGCCGGCAGGGCGCTGATCCAGGCGCTGCCTGCCGAGATCGCGAAACCGGACATGACCGCGTTGTGGGAAACGGCGATGCGCGAGATCGAGGCGGGCAGAAGCACCATCGATCGATTTGAGGCGATGCAGCGCTCGTGGATTACCAAGGTGATCGCGGAGATCCGCTCCAAACCCCTGAATATCCCCTACACGGGGCCGGCGAAAGCGGGGGCAGGCAAAGGTGGAAGCTCGGGCCCTCGTGTCGCACCGGAGCCGGTCGGCAAGGCCTGTCCGCAATGCGGCAGCCAATTGATGAAACGAATGGGAGGCAATGGGCCGTTTATCGGCTGCGAGGGCTTCCGGTCGGGTTGCAAGTACACCGAACAAGTAGCCGCATAAGGGGCAGAGATGATGATCGGCGTGAGAGATCTGGTGATTGACGAGTTGCGTGCTGTCGCAGCCGTACCGAATGGGCTGGACCGCAACGTGTTGGTGCGGATCCAAGACAGCATCGCTGCCGACGTGATTTACCTGTACCGGGAGCAGCTGGAACAGATGATGAGACGCCAGGAAGTCGCGGGCCTGCCCGCAGCCATTGCGAAGCAAGAGCGGCAGGATTTTTTCGCCGAGCGACTGAATCTGGAATACCGCAATCGGGCGGCCAACGGCCAAGGCTTCAGTTTGCCGCTCTATGTCGAGTCGGCGAAGAACTTCTACCACCTGGAGATCCGGCGCCATTTGCAGCAGGTGCAGGACTACCTGGTCCATGGGCGGGCGGTGAACGAGCTGAACGCCGGCGCCGAGAGCATCCGTGAACTGCGTGCTCGGGATCCCAGCCTGAACGCCCTGGCGCACAAGGTGGCCGGTGGACTGAATGCTATCAACGAAACCCTGGAGCGCCTTTCTCGGGTGCAAACCGGGGCGGCCGCTCAGGTCAGTCGTGAACTGCGTAGAGAAATGCGTGACGGCCTGGTTGAGCTGCAGGAAGACCAGTTTGCGAATTCGCTGCTGTCCGAGGCGCAAATGTTGGCGGGAGTTCAGCGTATGAGCAACGAGCTGGAAGAGGGCGGGAATAGCCTGAAAGTCCGTTGACAATACGCAATAATAACAGAAAATAACATTTGCCAATTCAGATAGAGGTATCGCCATGACTGTTGCTCTGAATACCCAATTCACCTATCCGCAGGTCGTCATCCAGTCGGCCGTTCAGTTCCCCGCCGGCCACTATGTTGAGCTGGACGATATCGCGTTCGAGGCGAACGGCCTCGGCCGCAAAGTGGTCCAGGCTCAGTCGGTGACCGCGCATGGCAAAGAGTTTTCCGTCGCCTACCTCAACGTCGACGGAACCGGTTATGTGCCGATCCAGGACAGCTCCCGCCCTGTTGATCTGGGAGACCTGGATTCGATCACTCGTGATAACGCGGATCTATTTCGCGCCGTGCATCAAGCCTTCGGCGGAGCTGCGGATAGTTACAGCCACCTGGAACTAGTGGTCGCTCTCCGTAACGCCATTCACCAGGGTATCGCTCCTCTGAACTCGGCCGAGCTGAAGCGGATCGCCGGCGAGGCGCGTGTCTATGCGAAGCGTGCTTTGTGGGTTCACCTGAACTCGATCGAGGCGATCACTGATGCACCGATCAATTGGGCATCCAAAGAGCTGTAAGAACTGCCAATAGGCGAGGGGGGACGAATGCGGAAAGTAGTAAGCCCGGTGTTCCAGCCGATCGTGGACGCTCGGACAGGTGCTGTCTCGCATTACGAAGCCCTTGCCAGAACGAGGGGGGTCCGTTCCGGGCATGTAAAACTACTGCAGCTGGGCGAGGAATTCGGTTTCATCGACCTCATCGACTTCGAAGTGCTGCGGCATGTTTTCCGTTTACTGCGCGATCGGCCATATGTGCGCGTCGCTGTTAACGTGTCCGTGTTGACGATAGAAGAATCCTGTAACGAGCTGCTTTCGCTGGTGTTCAAGAATATGGATCTGGCACACCAGGTCGTTTTCGAGATCACCGAAACTGCGCAGATCAACGACATGCCGAGGATCCAGCAGTTCGTCGCGGCGGTTCGCCTATTGAACGCGAAGGTGGCCATCGACGACTTCGGCGATGGTTACTTTACCGCGCCGCTCGTGCGCGAAATCCAACCGGAATACCTGAAGCTGAGTGGCGACTTGGTTGCAAGGCTCTGCAGCAGCGGAGAGATCCTGCCTATCCGGGATCTTGCGCGCTCGTTCGGCGGTGAGTTGATCGCCGAGCATGTCGACTCCGAAGAAAAGCTCGCCCGGCTGAGGGAGCTGCGCGTGGGGCTCGTCCAGGGGTTTCATGTAGGCCCCATCCTGGAAGAGCTGCCCGATCTGCAGGAAAGCCGGCAGCTCGCTCTCGGTGTTGCGAGGATCGGGCTATGACATCCGCTCTGCCGGTTGTGCTCGACGAATACCTCTTGCACCGAGGTGAGCTCGATGGCGTGCAGTCTTGCGCCTTACTCTGGCTTGCGTCCGATTGGCCGTTCCACGATGCCGTTGTGCAGGTGGTGTCGAGGCCTCTCGACGTTCGACGTGATGTCCGGATCAAGAGCGAGGCCGGTGATATCGTCCTGCCGGCCGTGGAGAGTCAATGCCTTGAGATTATCGAGGCGGCGGGTCTTCACGTGCTTTTCCAGCCGCGGCCCGGAGTGACCGAGGTCCGGCATGTTCCGTTGTCCGGAGGACTGCATGGGTAGCGGAGTTACCGATTTTCTGATGTCCGGGACGACTGTTGTGCACTCGAAAGAGGGTTCTACGCCTGGGGCGAAGACACTGCTCAGAACGATTGCTGCCGGCGTCCTGGCGTCATTGTGTTTGGCAGCGCCGGTGAGCGCTGCAGATGGCCGCCAGGCGGGTCTCTCGGGCCTGGCTCATCTGGGGCAGGACTCCATTTCCCAGGAGCTTCAGAATCTGGCGGCTCCGGGCTCTACTTCTATCCGAATCGTGTCGACATCATCGGCTGATTTCATGCAGTTCGTCAGCCAGGCCCCCGCTTTTCTGATGCGAGGTTCCCCAGACCTTCTGGATCCGCAGAGCCGTTTCTGGTTGGCAGCAGAGCGAGGTGGGGACCGCCAGTTCGCCATCAAATTGTCGGAGAAGAAGTACCTCTGGAGTGAGCGAGAGACTCTTTGCTTTGTTGGCGGTCTTGAAGGCGTCGGCGCCGATATGGCTATCAGCGATTCCGGTCTCAAATATGTGGATGACGCGATCAATGGTGGGCCTCGGGTCCTTCAGTCGGCAGAGGAAAAATTGTTTTTTGCGACGGTCCACGAGCTGCAGCATTGCCGCGATGTGAGTGGTGATGACCTGCGGCGTCGTGCCATTGCTGAGTTTGGGGTAGCCGGAAAGTTATATGGCACTGCGCTTCGCGAGCTCAAGGCCGACCTCGCTGTAGCGCTCGCGCATGCGAGCAAGGATGGCTCCTTCGTCAACGCAGCGGCGTCGCTGGGGGCCTTCCGCGGGGCTTCGTTGGCGGATCCCGAGCATGCGACGGAGCACATGCTCGGGATTGTCCTTCAGCGGCTGGACGCAAGTAGCTATCGCGGCATGCACGTCGCCGAACTGTATGACGCCGTTGAGCAAATTTTCGAGACGTTGGATCCCCTTTCTAACAGGCAGCTGCGGCATGCCTTTGTGAGCGAAGTTGCCGAGAAGGCTGAGCTCTACGAGCGGATTCAGCGCCGGCCGGCGACATGGGCTGACGAGGCTATGAAGTTGTTGCCGGCACTGGTCCTTTCTGGTGAGAGCCGACCTGCCCTGGATGTCGATGGTCGGGCTTCACGCCTGGTCGATGTACTCCTGCAGAACGATCTGCGTCATCCGCACATTCTCGCTGAAGAGAAGCTGCGGTCTTCCGAGATGTACAAGGCGCTGCTCGATCTCGTTGGGGAGCACGCCACTGCTCAGCAAGTTGCCAGAATGGCTTTGGTCGACGAAATCACGGCTCACGGACGTCAGCCCGTCTTTCAGTTGCCAGGCGATCAAGGTCTGGGGGCGGAAGGGTATCTGGACATGCTGAATGCTCAATCCAGCGGGCTTACTCAGGAAATAGTTCGACAGCACGAGGCGGACTCGTTGAGGCCCTCGCCGATCTAGGTCGCAAAGGGTAGGGTGGCCATCAGATTATTTTGGGCGCGCTGAATGTTGATGTTGAGTGTTGTGATCGAAAACCCAAAGGCCAATTTGGACGCCAGACAGGGCATGTAGAGGTCGAACGTCCTTTGACGCTCGTAGGGCCCTCTCTGGGCCACAAAGTCATTTTCGAGCACTGAAGGGGCGGTCGATGGCGTAGAGGGTGGTTGTGGCCGAACAAGTTGGTAAGGAGGTCGGATGAATCGTTTACGGGTACTTAAACAGCGTGCAGCGCGGGGCAAGGCCGGCGTATGCAGAAACCCGGATGGCTGGTATGCCGCCCATGGTCGCGGCTGGGGTGACTGCCATGGGCCGGTATCGCGTCGAGAGGCGATCCAGCTGGCCGCCAGGTGGGGGATGCCGACGAAGGCAGTCAAGATCGTGGTTACGACCGATTGAGTGGGAGGGGCGATGAACCAGAACTACATCAGCGCAATGGTCCTTTGTCGCGATGGGAATGCCGGCACGTTCAAGGTTTCGATTAACGAGCAAGGCGAGTTGGTGTCCACAGCGCCAGAGTGGCAGCCGGAAAGTCCCTCCGACTCGCCGACGGAGAAGGTTGGAGTTGTGCCGACGATCGAAGGGCGTACCGGTATCGGTCATGTGATCGATGGCGACGTATGGCGAGATCTGGAAGCGAATGGGCGGCTCGATGATGTCTGGCGATTTGTGCTGGATGGCGAAAGCGTCGAGGAGGCTGTCGAATCCGCCTTGCATGGGAGCAGATGCGCTATGTAGCGGCTAAATGATGATGTTGAAGTGGGGGGATTTTCACCGTGAAAAGGCGCTCCCCATAAACTTTCACCTTTGAAGTGCCTGGGCGCTTCTGTGAGCCGCGTAGAACGCACGTCTGGCGCGGTCTCCCCATATCCGTTCACCTTTCGGGTAGGGCGCCCCATATCCATTCACCTTACTAGGGACGCTAGATGTCGAATACAAGCATTTTGAGCGATGCCGATTGGCCGCATAAGCGGGACGTCGTCTTGCTGGTCAAACCCAGTGCGCGCAAGCGGGTAGGTCTCACCCTCTTGGCCATCGCCATTTTATTTTGCGGGGGCATGGCGGTCCTCGGCGAACGTGGCCCTGTCTCGTCGTGGCTGCAGTCCATGGATCGAGAGGCTGATCGCGCTAAGTTGGAGCCGGTGATGCGAAAATTCGCTGAGCAGGGCAAGCCGGAAGCGATCATCTGGCTTGCGCAGAACTTCCCGAAAGAGAACAGGACCTCTCTCGAAGCTTTGGCGAGCCAAGGGAACGGAACGGCGCTCTTCACCCTCGCGGCGCTGCGCCTCCGTGACGGCGACGAAGGCGAATTCGAGTCATTGATGCAGCAGGCAGCAGAGGCAGGTAATGCTGACGCTCTTCGTTTCATCAAGCGCCAGGCTGAGCGCTGAGGCATCTATCCGTGGCGTGATTTTGAAACCTAGATCACGCCACGGATAGTCCACCGTAAGTTGCGAGCGAAGGGGTGTTGGTGGTGGCAGAGACATATACCTGTGGTGGCTGTGGAGCGGAATTTTCCCCCGGCGATCATGTGTGCCGGGGGTGTCACGGTCGAATCGTTTATGGCGCCCTTCCGGAAGAGGTTTCGAAAGGAGCGGGTGCTGCAGGGGCGGTCTGGGCGTCTATTGCCTTTGCAGTCCTGTTTCTGTTGCCGGTGGTAGTGTCTAGCTGTTTCGGTGTGGCTGTCCCGATTGGCCTCGGGCTTGGGTTGTGGGGATTGCTGGTTGTCTTTGCTGTCTGGGTATGGGGGTATCGGTGGGGCCGGAAGAGGGCTGTCGCTGCGCGAATTGGCATGTGCAGGACTGTTGTTGATAGGAGCCGGTCGTGATCAAGTTGGCTGCGGATAGTTCACCGGTGGCGAAATTCATTCGCCATAGGCGCTTGGTCGCCGATATGCGCCTACCTGGTGTGGTCGCGGCTGAGTTCCAGGGTTGGGTTGGCTCCTGCTCAGTTCGTTATCGTCTCAGGGGTGCTGAGCACGCGGATGTGATTTCCTCAGTAGATGAAGCCTTGCTGGTGGCTGGCATGCTGAGTGCCCCACTGGCCGGCGCTGACTCGGTGCGCGTCGAGCCTGCTACATCCGGGCAGGCTGACTTCCGCACGGCATTGGAGTGGGGAAGGGCTCGGCTTGGCGAGGTCGACCTGGCGAAATTGCTGGCTTGGTGGTCTCTCTGAGAGCAGATGGGTTGCTCTCGATCTTTTGACTTTCATTAGGCTATAGTAAGCGCTAATTTGCTGAGAAAGCTTTAGCGCATGAAGCTGTCCGACTACAAGAAGTCACCGAAAGAGTTCATTCAGGGGGTCCGTTCTGACGGGTTCCGGGTGGGCTTGTCCACGGCTTTCGCTCCTTGGATTAGCGCCTTTTTCCGTGAGAAGCATGGTGGTACCTGGTTTGGCCAGGGCCGTATGTGGGCCTTCGACCGCTCGAAAATCAATGGCGCATTCGCGGCGAGTTTGGCCGAAAACCTGCCATCCGGAATCCTCTACGATGTCGGGCAGTTTGCGCAAAAGCTTCGCATCGCCCTGGCGTCTCCCGATCCGGACCTGTTCGCGCCCTTCCTGGATGTCCAGATCTTCCCTGTTGAGGGCGGAGACTTCGTTTGCCTATCGCGGTTTGATCCTCTCCTAGTTAGCACGTTGCAGGGCCTGCAGGGCACCTTCCTGCGTAATCGAAATGCCTGGCGGGTGAAGGTTGCCCTGCCGCGATTGCTTGAGGTGCTGGAGACGCAGGCTGGAATCCGTCGAGAACACATCTTCCTCAGCGATACCGAAATCGTTCTGGAGCAGCATGCTTCGATGGGTGAGGGAGACCGACCAGGTGTTCAGGTGGGCGGTATGGTCCCTGAGCGAGTCGGCGCTGGGGATGCGGAAGGCGAGAACGCGATGTTGAGCGTGATCGCAAAACCGATGAAGGAGCTTTGGATCAACGAGGCGGATTTGGCGAAGGCTGTCCAGGCATATGGGCTGCATGGTGAGTATGCCTACCAGGAAGTGGGCGTTCGTCATCTCCTAAGGTACTCAAGCTGTCTGCTGGCCGATGATATGGGGCTCGGGAAGAGCCGCCAGGCTGTCGTCGCTGCGAGCTTGGTCACGGGGCCGGGTGCAGTGCTGGTGGTCTGCCCAGCCAGCCTGCGGATCAACTGGGAGCGGGAGATCCATATAATCCAGCCCGACGCGAAGGTTGTGATTTGCGGCGATGGCGAGGCCTGGTCGCAGGCTGACTGGCTGATCGTGAACTACGAGAGGTTGGGCGCCGTCGTTCAGGCCATGAGCGACGGCGATGTGCGCTTCCGAGTGATGCTGTGCGATGAGGCTCACTATCTCAAGGAGCCCGACTCCACCCGTACCCGAAATGCCTTCCTGCTCTCGAAGCATATCGAGCGCCGGTTCCTTCTGACTGCGACTCCGGTGCTGAACCGGGAGAGCGAGCTGCATAACCTGCTGCGGCTCTCCGGTCACCCAATCGGAGCCATTCCGCTTAGCGATTTTCTGTCGGACTTTGCCGGCTCTCCAGAGCTCAGGAAGGCATTGAGCGAGCGCGTTTCCGAATGGATGTTGCGCCGGCGTAAAGATGTACTGGCTTCGTTGAAGGGCAAACGTCACGAATTTAAGTATGTAGATCTAGCGACTGGCGAGCGTGATCAGTACCTAGCAGCGGTCTCCGACAACACGCAGACCGCCATCGTCAAAATCGGAAAGATCCGTCAGCTACTGGAGCGTCTAAAGGCTTCGTGGCTGATCGATACGATCACATCATTGGGTGACGACGACAAGTCGATCATCTTCTGCGAGTACACCGAGTCTGTGGCCTACCTGGCCGACGAGTTCGCCAAGGCCGGGATCCAGACGGTGACCTTCACCGGATCTAATTCTGGAACAAGAAAGCAAAAAGCGATCGACACCTTCATGTCGGATCCGGCGGTCAAGGTGTTCATCGGCACGACCAAAGCAGCCGGTGTAGGCCTGAACCTGGTCGCTGCCAACTACGTGTTCTTCGCGTCGCTACCGTGGACTGCTGCGGCGAAGCGACAGGCCGAAGATCGCGCCTACCGAAACGGCCAAAAAAGAGCCGTCACCGTCTTGATGCCCGTGATCTCCGGGACGATCGACGAGCAGGTCGTACTACTGCTGCAGCACAAGGAAAGCATTGAGCAGGATCTGCTCGATGACTCTGTTCAGGATCCCGGCCTCGTCGAAGAGCAGATGGCCGCCAAGCTTTTTAACGCAGCGTGAGTGGAGGGGAGTCATGTCGTTATCGTTGATGCGCTTCATGGTGAAAGCAGATGCCAAGCTGGGCTTTGTTCCCTACGACACGCTGCTCAACAAGAAGCTGGAAGTGAGCTACCGGAGTATCGAGGCGGCCTTTCGGCGCTGCGACTCACTCAACCAGGTGTCAGCTGGGGGCACGGCCCGTGCCCAACAGGCGCAACCCTCTGTCGACGGCAAGGCACCGGCGACCAGGTTGCTCAATGTATACAACCGCATTCACGAGCTCTACAGCCGGATCTGCACGTCGGTCGACGGGCTCTCGGTTTTCCGGGCTCATAGGAGCGAGTACGACGGGCTCTTGAACGAGTATGTCCAGCTCGCGGCCGCGCAGGTCGTCAACCGAGCTAATCCGTCGCCCTACTGGGGGCATGATCGCTTCACTGTCTCGGGCGAAGGGTTCTCGATGGTTTGCTCGGCGAATAGTGGTGACGTCCTGGAAGTGAGCATTCAAGGCATCGTCAAGGACGCCGCGGCGGAAACGTTGCGTTCGATCGAGCGCGTCGATATTCGCGAGCTGGCCGAGTGGTTCCACTCTGTCAGCGACCGCAATTTCGAGCTGGCTGGCCGGACGCTTGATATTCGCGCCGTCGGGTATTGGCCGCGAGGCGGTGGAGACCGGGTTTCCCCTGACGAGGACTTCCGCGAGGACGCGCTGCAGCGCCAGGTCGGGCGCCCCGCTCTTCGGATGTGAGGGTTGACCAGGTGATAACCAAGTAATAACATTGTTATTACTTGGTTAAGCCTTCGGAGGCTGTCGTGGTCGGAAAGTCAGTTCAAGCGACCATGCTTGTACCCCGCTCGAACGGGCGCGGGCTCATCTTCAGTGAAGTTCGCGTGGTTCGCGCATTCGACTACCCGATAGCAGGGCGGTCGTTCCGTTTCGCCATTCATCCCCCTGTTGCGCCTCTGGAGCACGTCGCCTACGTCATTTCCGAGTTCAAGACAGGTCGGCAGTGCGGCCTGCTGCACATGAAAGCGAAGCGCCGCTTGATCTCCGCTGCTGAGCGACATCTCGCGGAGGTTGTTCGCGTTCAGGGTGAAACCGAGCTCGTGCGGTTGATCGAGCAGACCCAGGCCGAGGGCACGTTGAATGACTACTGAGCAGCCCGCTGCAGGCGCTGCCTGGCAGCTGGGCAACCAGGCGTTTCGTGACGGAAAGAATCTGGACGATAACCCGTATCCGGCTGGAACAAAGTTGGCGGAAGAGTGGCAGGCCGGCTTTAACCGTGCCTGTGAAGATGAGCTGAGGGGGTGCCCATGATTGCTGAGTGTATCGGTTGCGGGTGCACTGATATGTGCGCCTGCGTTTCAGAGGATGGGCCCTGTTACTGGCTGCGGGTGGATTACAGCCGTGGCGAGGGCGTCTGCAGTTGTTGCTCCGAGCGGGTGGCCGAATGGGACGCCGAGATCGGACGCAAATCGATCGACGACCAGTTCATTGAGCTGATGGACGCTCTCGATGGGTACGATAGCCCGGAAGCGATCAGTCAACGGCTTGCTGAGCTCCAAGGCCCGATCAGGGAACTCGCGGCGGCTTGCCGGCAGACGGTGCTATTCAACCGAGCTCAAGTCGAGTTCCAGTCGACCAAAACCGACATCGAGCTGCGGCCGATGGAGGGAGGTAGCCTCTTCGCCGTTTGGTATCTGCTGATGGATCGCATTGCACGGTCTCCGACCAAGTTCCACATGCGGAGCTCGGTGAGGATCCTGCTTCCACTTGTCGCGGATTTTCTGCCGGAGGACCCGAATGCCTGATTGTGAGCGAGTGCTTCGAGATCTGGAGCTTGACCTTGCGGAAACGGTTGAGCGCCGAGCGTTCATTCGCGGGCGGCATGCCGGCGAAGACCGAGCGAGGTGGCAGGTCCTGATCTGCGTTGTTGTTGGCGTGATCCTGTATGTCGGATGGCGTATTCTTTCGAGCTAATGAGGAGTTCCTGAACAATGGAAAGACAGCTCAATGTGCCTCCGCACTCGATTGAGGCCGAACAAGGCGTCCTTGGTGGTCTGCTGCTGGATAACAAGGCCTGGGATCTGGTCGCGGATAAAGTCCACCCGGAGGATTTTTACCGGAACGATCATCGCCAGATCTTCGAAGCGATTTTGGAGTTGGCGGACCGTAGCGAACCGTTCGACATCGTGACGGTGTGTGAGGTGTTGGAAGGGCGGTCTGGCTGGGGAGGCCTGGCCTACGTGGCCGAGCTCGCCAAAAATACTCCCTCGGTCGCGAACATCGTTCACTACGCCAAGATCGTTTCTGAGCGAGCCCATCTGCGCCGCTTGATCTCCATCGGCTTCGAGATGAGCCGGCAGGCCTACGAGCCTGGGGCCGACGTAGCCTTGGTTCATGAAGAAGCGGAGCGCGCCCTGTTCGGTCTCAGCCAGGATGAACGCGACCAGGACTTTGCCGACATGGGCGAAGTCCTGAGCGCCGTCATCGACGAGATCGATAGCAACTTCAACTCCGAAACGGAGGTGACGGGTGTTCCTACTGGCCTGCCCGATCTGGATGCAATGACTGGCGGCCTGCAGCCTGCAGATCTGATCATCGTCGCGGCGCGTCCCTCGATGGGCAAGACGTCCCTGGTGATGAACTGGGCCAAGCCGATCCTTGACGCTTCTCCCGGGAAGTCGATCCAGATCTACAGCATGGAAATGCCGGCAAGGGCGTTGCAGTTCCGATTCCTCGCCCAGCTGGGGCGTATCGACCTGAAGGCGCTGCTGCGGGGCAAGCTTCAGGATGAAGACTGGCCGAAGCTGACGGCAGCCGTTGGTGTCTTTCAGGGTATGCAGGACCGTTTGGCGATCGACGATTCCGCGAACCTTACGCCGACATCGCTACGAGCGAAGGCTCGGCGTGGTGCCCGTAAGTACGGTCCGCCGGCGGCAATCATGGTTGATTACCTGCAGCTGATGCGCTGCCCAGGCTACGAGGGGAACCGCACTCAGGAGGTCGCGGAGATCTCCCGGGCATTGAAGGGGTTGGCCAAAGAGTTCAATTGCCCCGTCATCGCGCTATCGCAGTTGTCCCGCCAGTGTGAGCAGCGGCCCAACAAGCGCCCTGTGAACGCAGACTTGCGGGAGTCCGGCGCGATCGAGCAGGACGCGGACATCATCATGTTCGTCTATCGAGACGAGGTCTACAACCCGGACACTGAGTACAAGGGGGTTGCCGAGTTGATCCTCGGCAAGCACCGGAACGGTGAAACCGGTACCGTGCGGACCGCGTTTATTGGCAAGGAAACTCGTTTTGTGCCGCTCTCGGCCGAGCAATTTCGGAACTTCGATTGATGAGCTGCTGGGAACAGAGTTGCCGCGTGCAGAAAGTGATGCAGCGGGATCGCCTGGGGTGCGGGGTGGCCTGTGCAGCGATGGTTTCCGGCAAACCATACGGTGTCGTGCGACAGCTGTTCGTCGACAATGGCATAGGTGCTCGCAAGAAGCGGCCCCTCGCCACCAATTTCTCAGAGATGCAGTACGCTCTGGCGCTCCTCGGGATCGAGTCTGAGCTGAAGCGCTGGAGCACCTGGGATGCAGTGGAAGGCCTTGGCATCGTGGCTGTAAACAACGGCCAGGGCACTGCCAGCCGGAACTGGCATTGGGTCGTGGCTGAGCGACACACGAGTTTCGGTGTTGTCCTCCATGATCCGGATTTCGATCTGCCGAGCTTCAGTTCGGCGCCGCCTGGCGTGCATTGCCATCCCTTCTCTGAATACCAGGCCCGCAAGAGCTGGATTCGGATTGTGCCACGAGGGAGCCATGGGTAGCAGGTGGCCGCGGCTCGCGGCAGCATTCGACTATGCGGCTTACAGCGTGGCCTCTGCGGAAGAAGCTCATGCCCATTACGGAGATCCAGAGCCAACACCTACAGAGCGCTGGACGTACTGGTGGCGAGGGTTCTTTGCCGGCCTCGCAAGTGACAGTAATATCCTTCCGCTCTCGGAGCGGTTTTCGCGGCTCCGACCACTTTTTTTACTTCGCAGGATCGAGCAGGAAACAAAAAATGAGCGATGAAAAAATCCCGGATCGCATCAAGGCGAAGCTGACCATTGAGCTGGATTTCGCAAAAGAAGATCAACCGCTTATTGGAGAAGTCCTGCAGGGCATCCTCGATAACCTCGGGCTCTCCAGTGAGGGTAGTGGCTCCCGCACTGCGCAGAGCCACTATAGCTACAAGTTGGAATCCAACCTCCCGAAAGTGCCCATGACGATGGAGCGTCTGTTCGATCTGATGGACCAGGCGCGTGAGCCCGGGGAGCCGACCGCTGCAGAGCAGATCGCCGATTCCATGCACCCGAACTACGACGAGGCCGTGGATTGGTGGGAGAGCCTCGCCGAAGGGCAGAAGCAGTGGTTTATCAAGAAACACTCAGACGTGAAACTGGTGACCAAGGCCTGGGAAGTGCACAAGGAAATGGATTTTGCCGATCGAGTGTTCTTTCAGACCTTGAAGTGAGTGGACCTATCCACCCTGGTTGGTGGTTGCCAGCCCACGGGCACCAGGTGCTACTGGTGCCAATCTTCAATCAGCTCGAAATAGTCCGCTGACACTTCGCCGACGTTGCCGGCGATAACCGCGCCGTCTGGCAGAACGAGACGAGCCCGCTTCACATCCCCGCGGCTGAGCATCGCGAATCCCAAGGCGGTATCAAGCAGCACTGCGACTGTTTCGCCGGCGGCGACGCGGCTGATCACGACGTCGGCGGCCGGGCGATTCGCCTGGCCGCCATCGCCGTACACCACTGTCAGGTCGACCGGACCTCGATGCGAAAGTGCGTCACTCATACTTGATCGTTCCCACTCATAGAAGTAGCCATGATCAACCAGCCTCTCGATTACGATTGGACCGGGGGCATCACCCCATTCGGCAGACCGTATCCAATCCAGAAATTCTTTATCACTTTGACCTGATTGCGAGTGCAGGGCACTGAGCTCGCCCTCGAAATCGATCTGGGACCAGGGGCCGCCGTCGGGGTCGAAGTCGTCTACGACGGTCACCTGATCGCGCAGAACACGTTCCATATGGTTGCTGTGCAGCCTGAAAGTGGAGGATGTACGCCAGTCAGGGGCGAGAAGCAGAGCTCTGTCGATGCGGGTGGTGATCGAGTGGTAATCAGGACCACCCACGCTGGCCTCGGATACGAACTCCCAGTAGAGCGGGCCAAGCGCTGGGTGAACTGCCATGATGACAACACCAGTGCGTTGCCGAAGCGTGGGTTCGCTGCTCATTGGTCTTTCCCAACAACCGCCTGCAGGCGCTGCAGGGCTTCATCTATGGTTGTCTGGGGTGCCTTCCCGAGCAGCTTCGCACCTCTTGCAGCAAGATCCACCGGCCGCACCAGGTTGACCAAGGCTGCCCCGCTCGCCGGCGTGCGCCCCGGAAGGACGATCGCGACGGCAAAGCCGGCGTAGCGGCTGCTGTCGTGCTCGGTGATAGGAACGGCTAGGGCGAGCCCCAGGGCGTTGTACGCTGCTGGGGAAAGCACGAGCGCTTTACAGGCCACCTGCGTTGAAGCGCTACCCATGTCCAGGGAGACGATGTCACCGCGGTCGAATTGATGCTGCGGGCGCTTGTTCATGCTTCGTTTCCTACCGGCGCGGATGTTCTCCAACAGTGGATGTCCGGCGGCTCCGGGGCCTCCAGGTCACACTGGGCGACTAGCGTGCTGAGGTCGTATTCGGTAGCGACCTTGGACACCACCAGGGTCTGATCTTTGAAGGAGACGTCTACAGGGTCGCCAAGGCTTACGCCGAGTTCGGCCAGCAACGGCTTGGGTATCGTGATGCCCTGAGAATTCCCAATCGCACGGATAGTCGTTTTCAACGTTCTGTAGCCTCTTGCGAAAGGCGGTTGCGCTGCGCCTGGAGCGCTTTGAATCGCTCGGAGACAGGTGGGCGTTTTGCCATTTGCTTGCGGACGAGCTCCGCAAGCGTCGACGCCTGTGCATCCACCCCGTCACCAGATATTGCTGTCGGCTCGTGGCCAGGTACTGGGAATTGCACCCAGATCCTCGGTGGGATTGATCGTAGGGTCAGGTTGAGATGGCCTTGAACCACTCCCCCCTGGAAGTTGAAGGAGATCTGCGCATGTTCCGGTGTGAGCTCGGAGACGAATGCTTCGAGCTGGTCTCCACGCTCTATCGGCGAGGCGCTGATCAAACTGCAGACTCGATCTGCAGCTGCTCGTAGGCTGAGTGCTTGAGGGTGGTTTACGGCAGTGTTCGGAGTGATATCCGGCATATTGGTTCTCCCTGCGCAAGGTGCTAACAATGTTATTACCCTGCGCAGGGGAAATCAAACTACCAGCTACGCTTTATGCCCCTGCGAGGTAAGGTAGCGGCCCGAACGGTTATGAACACCGAA
>NZ_AEWE02000071.1:0-22517 GCF_000190455.2 Pseudomonas sp. TJI-51 | reverse complement strand
TTTGTCTACACCCTCTTAGGTTTTCGAAATTGTTGCGACTGCAGACGGCAATTCATCCAGCCGCCCTAGGGTCTGCTTGTAATGGCTGCGACTGCCTGAACAATCTACATGAACAACTTAGGAATGGCATTCCAGCCACGGGGACAGCTTGCAGGGCTGCTATCGACCCAGGCTGTGTGAAAACGCCTGCGATTGTCTAACCTTCTGACCGTCGAGATCCTGGCGGGGACGGTCATGAAGCGATTCATCGAAGGTGAGGCTCGGACGCAAGTCACGTTGCTGCCGGAGTGCCTGGACGATTACGTCACCGAAGAAAACCCAGTTCGGGTAGTCGACGTTTTCGTCGATGAACTCGACCTTGGAGCACTCGGGTTCGACGGTGTCGATCCTGCGGCAACGGGTCGCCCGGCGTACCATCCAGCCGTGCTGCTAAAAATCTACATCTATGGCTATCTCAATCGGATTCAGTCCAGCCGCCGGCTTGAGCGTGAGGCAGAGCGTAATGTCGAGTTGATGTGGCTAACGGGCCGATTGGCGCCTGACTTCAAAACGATTGCCGACTTTCGTAGAGACAACGGTAAAGCCATTCGCAGCGTCTGCCGACAGTTCGTAGTGCTTTGCCGCAACCTCAATCTCTTCTCCCAATCGATCATCGCCATCGACGGCAGCAAATTCAAAGCCGTGAATAACCGCGACCGCAATTTCACTCAAGGCAAAGTGAAGGCGCGCATGCAGCAGGTCGAGCAGAGCATCGACCGCTATCTAGCAGCAATGGATTCAGCGGATCGGGCAGCGCCGGAAGTGGCCGAAGCCAAGACTGAGCGGTTGAAAGACAAAGTCGAAAAACTGAAACAGCAGATGCAAAAACTCAAGGACATCGAGGCGCAGCTTCAAGCGAGTTCCGATCAGCAGATCTCACTTACCGATCCAGATGCCCGTTCAATGGCCACAAGCGGCCGAGGCTCCGGCACAGTTGGGTACAACGTACAAACAGCAGTTGACGACAAACACCATCTGATCATTGCCCATGAGGTGACCAACGTTGGTAATGATCGCGGGCAACTGAGCAACATGGCTAACCAGGCACGGGAAGAAATCGGTGCTGAGCCGCTGACGGTGGTTGCTGATCGAGGCTATTACAAAGGCCCGGAAATCCTTGCTTGCGAGCAAGCTGGCATCACCACCTTTGTACCTAAACCCCTGACATCGAGCAGCAAAGCGGAAGGCAGATTCGGCAAGCAGGACTTCATCTACATTGCTGCTTCGGACGAATATCGATGCCCTGCGGGCCAGTTGCTGACGCGCCGGCATTCCTCAGTGGAAGACGGCATGCTACTGCACTGCTACTGGTTTTCAGGATGCCAGAGCTGCTCCATGCAGAAGCAGTGTACGACCGGTAAAGAGCGGCGATTAAAGCGCTGGGAGCATGAAGCCGTAGTCGAAAAGGTGCAGATTCGATTGGAGCATGATCCGGGGAAGATGAAGGTTCGCCGGCAGACGGTGGAGCATCCCTTTGGCACGATCAAATTCTGGATGGGAAGTACGCACTTCCTGACCAAAACCCTGCCGAGGGTAAGCACCGAAATGAGCCTTCACGTGCTCGCCTACAACCTCAAACGAATGATGAGCATCTTCGGTATCGCAGGTTTACTTGAGGCGATCAGGCCTTAAACCCCGCTGTTTGCTGGCCCGCAAACAGCTATATGGGCCGCTGACGCGGCCCATATAGTGCTGCAAACGTCTTTTTCGCTGGGTGAGCTATTCGCACTCTCGCGTGCTGATCCCACAGACAGTCAGCTCGACTATGGGTTTTTGATGTGTTTACTGCGTTTTCACACAGCCTGGACCCAAAGCGGACGGTCTCGGCAGGCTGTTACGGCCAAAAGCGGTCATCAGGGCTGGCTTGAATCGGGGCCGAAGGATTACGCTCTCAGCCCCATAATTGCTGGTCAGACAGTTACCACGATCTTGCCGATCTGCTGATTGGCTTCAAGGAAACGATGGGCATCCTGGATGTCGCTAAGTGTGAATGTCTTTGCGATGATCGGGCGCAACGCACCGGACTTCAACCCTTGCAGAATAAAAGCCTTTGCTCTCTCTAGGGCTTCAGGGTCGGCCACAATCTCTGCGTAGAGATAGCCCTTCAAAGTCAGGCTTTTGCTCAGCACGGTAAACAGTGGGAATGGTGTCGGTTCAGAGCTAAGTGCGCCGTACTCCAGCAAAATTCCGCCCCGCGCCATGCTCTGCGTGAGAGGTTCAAAGGACGGCCCGCCTACAGGATCGAATACAACGCGAGCGCCTTGACCGGCAGTTATCGTCATAACACGCTCGACGATATCCTCTTCATCGCTGACGATGACATGCGCAGCGCCTGCATCAAGTAGGGCTTGCTTCTTCGCGTGAGTTCGAGTGATCGCAATCGATGTGGCGCAGACCATACGAGCCATTTGGAAGGCGGCCAAGCCAACACTGCTTGACGCTGCGGTAACGATGACAAAATCGCCCTGCCGTAGCTTCGCCTGTTCAATCAATGCCCCCCAGGCGGTGACGTACTGCATCCAAGACGCCGCAGCCTCTTCAAAGGACAAGTTCTCAGGGCTCTTTACCACCAGGTGGGCCGGTACATTGGCCAACTCGCCGTAGGTGCCCCAGCGAGTAATATCCAGAGGTGGGATCAGAGCGACCGAGTCACCAATCGTGATCTCGGTTACGTCGCTCCCAACTGCCGTTACGATGCCTGCGGCCTCGTAGCCTAAGCGGCTGGGGAACTCCGCTTCTTGTAGGTATGCGTGATTGCGGAACATCACTTCGGCTCGGTTCAAGCCAATGGCTTTAACACTAATTTGCACCTCGTTTGCTGCTGGTGCCGATACTTCCAGATCTTCCAGCTTCAGAACGCTGGCGTCACCGTATTCATGAATTCTGACAATGCGTGCCATCATAGATATCTCGTTTATCAATGGGCCTCGACGTACATCCGGAAGGTATCCGGGCACTCGAAAGGTGACGAAAATTTAGTCATTGGTTGGCGCTAGATAAAGGCCTACGATGGCGCATTACTAGAAACAGAGTGTTTATAATGGATCGCCTGACCCAGATGGCTACGTTCGTCAAAACAGTTGAGCTGGGTTCATTCAGCGCCGCTGCGGACGACCTGAATCTGTCCCCTCAATTGGTAGGGAAACAGGTGAAAATGCTCGAACAACATCTGGGTGTTTCCCTGCTGCACCGGACTACGCGCAGGCAAAGCCTCACCGACTTCGGCAGGGCGTTCTACCCGCGAGCAAAACTGATCCTTGCAGACATGCAGTCTGCCGAGAGCCTGGCTGCCCTCACTCGGGGCACACCAAGCGGCCGCCTTCGCATCAACGCGCCGGTCACGTTCGGAATTCGCACGCTTTCGCCACGCCTGCTGGAATACATGGTTCGGTATCCTCAGGTGTCTGTTGACCTAACGTTATCGAACGAACTGGTCGATATCGTTGATGATGGTTACGACGTGGTATTTCGCATCGGCGAGCTGGCGAGCAGTGGGTTGAAGGCATTGCCACTGGAGCCCTATCAGATGGTTTTATGCGCTGCGCCGTCCTATCTTGCACGTCGCCCTCCCATCATCAATCCGTGGGATCTACAGCAGCAGGAATGTCTGGGGTTTACCTATTCTGATGGCCGCTCACACTGGAGCTTCGACAGCCCGGGGGGGCGTATAGATGTTCCTATTACAAGCAAATTAACGATCAATCAAGGTGATCCACTGCTGGCAGCGGCTGTAGCTGGTCTAGGCGTGGTTCTACAGCCGATAGAGTTGGTTAGCGATGCACTGCGCGATGGGACACTGGTGCGTCTGTTGCCGCAGTACCCGGTGCCCAATACCGCAATGCACATCCTCTATGCCCCTGACCGAAGAATGACTCCAAAGCTGCGCAGCTTCTTGGAGTTTGCGCGTGAGGCTTTTGGGCAGCAAGGCCCTCTCTAACGCACGAAAATCAATGTCTGCGCTATCCGGTATTCGTAAAGGACGACGATTACCGTGGCTCACCGGATATGACCAAGCCCCCTTGCTGAGGAAGTACCTGCTGGAGCACTTCGCGGCGGAAGTCGAAGAACTGAAAGACGCCATGTTCGTTGGCTTGGGGCCGTAGGTCCAGAGCGTGCTGGACCGCCTGATCCAGGAGCGGGTTCTGAATCCCGACCGGGTGATTGCCGGCATGCTGCACCCCTCCGGAAACTGCACCTACCGGATCAACTACCTCATCGGCGACAGAAGCGCGCTGGTCCCGCACGCCACCAGCCCTGTGCCTTACCACCAGGTCCGGCGAGCATTTCGGGAGCGGTTCGTCACCGCCTGATCGAACGTCGGATGAGTGGATGCTAACGCGGGTTCAATTCCCAAACGGGAATAGAACTGGCGCCCTGCCTGATGCGCTCGGTTGGTGACCCGACCAGGGCAGAACTGGTAGGATTGCGGGCATCAAGGGCCGGATTCCGCACCTTTCCGCAGGAGTTTGCAGCGGTCGCAAGGCGCTGAGTTACATAGGTTTGGCGCAGGGTTCCACCCCACCGAGCCCCTGCAGGAGTTCGAATCGTTACACCCCCCCCCAGAAACCCTCACTAGCCCGCACGGCCCGATGCTAGGTCGTTGATTTTCAACAAATCGCTCGATCGATCCGCGCTTGCGGACTGCGGACTTCCAATGGGCCGGAAATCTGGCTCGCCCAGACGGCTCTCGGTACCGACACGTTGCAAACAGTCGGTACTTCTCGATAACTACCCGACGAATCGGAACATCACAGCCAGCCCTGATGTTGCCCCTGCTTGCTGACGCAGCTTGGAAGTTCTGGCTGCAATATTGCCCCCCGTCGCTGTGGAAGGAGCTCCTTGGGCAAGTGCAATCGAGGGGGGATCGCTGCGTAGAGCTTGTGCCCCCATCCTGCAGCGTGACCTGATTGGGTCAAGGCCGGGTTGTCATGCAGGCAGCTTGGCTGCAAGCAGTTCGACCTTCTCGATATTGGGCGGAGAACTGAGCAAGGTCGCGGCGTTGGCCATCAAGGCCACGGCGATCTGGCCGTTCAGATGTGCTTGGCGACCTGCCTCATCGGCAAAGGCATCGAACACACCGAACGTCGAAGGGCCAAACTTCAATGCGAACCAGGCAGTGGTGCCGGACTCGGCGTTGGCGAGCGGCAGTGCGCTGGCCAGGAAGTCGGCAAGCGCAGCCTCCTGGCCGGGTTTGGCTTCGAGGCGAACAAACAGGGCGAGCTTGGTCATACTGTAATCCTTTGGGTAAATGGGTTAGGTGAATGGATCGACGAGCCTGCAGTCTAAGTCGTCATGACAGCCATCTCTATAGACAATAATGACAACATTGATATCATTGTTGCCATGAAACTCCACATCCTTGTTTGTGACGGCGTGTTTGATCTGGGGCTTGCGGCGCTCACCGACACAGTGGGCTTGGCCAATGCGATGGCGGGCTCGCTGCCACAGGCTCCCGCGCACATAGAGCTCACGCTGGTGGGCGTTCGGCGTCGCATCCGAACTGCGCAAGGCTTGACGGTCCCCGTGGTCCCTGCGCGTGGTGTGCCGGAACCAGACGTCGTGCTCGTGCCCGCGTTTGGTGACAAGATGCCCGACACGCTCTCGGCTCGGCTCACACGCCCCGACGTGCCCGATGCGGTCGCCGTGCTACAGCAGTGGTCCACCGCTGGCGCGCACCTTGGTGCCGCTTGCTCCGGTAGTTTCTTGCTTGCAGAGAGTGGCCTGCTTGATGGGCATCGTGCGACGACGTCATGGTGGCTGGGGCCGATGTTTCGGCAGCGCTATCCGAACGTCACGCTGGACGAGTCACGCATGATCGTGAACTCGACACGCTTCACTACCGCGGGTGCCGCTTTGGCCCACGTCGACCTGGCCTTGCGCATCATCCGGGAGCGCAGTCCGGCGCTGGCGGCACTGGTGGCACGCTATCTGCTGGTCGAGGCACGCAGTTCGCAAGCCGAGTTCGTGATTCCCGACCACCTTGCGCATGCCGACCCGATGGTGGAGCGCTTCGAGTGCTGGGCCAGAAGTCAGCTCGCGAAGGGGTTCTCGCTGGCGGAGGCGGCCAGTGCCGCGGGCACAAGCGAGCGCACCTTGGCGCGGCGGCTGCAAAGCGTTTTGGGCAAGACACCGTTGTCGTATTTCCAGGACCTGCGCGTGGAGCATGCCGTCCATCTCTTGCGCACCGGAAACGCGAGCGTCGACCAAGTCGCCGCACAGGTCGGGTACTCGGATGGGGTGACCCTGCGGGTCCTGTTGCGCCGCAAGCTGGGCCGGGGTGTCAGAGAGTTGCGACGCGGTGGATGACCAGAGGCGTTTGGTGTATACACGGCTGGAGACCGCCGAGAAACTGACGCAGGCCAAACGGCGCATTTGGACCTGACAAAACTACTGCCCGCCACGGCGCGCAAGCTCCAGTTTGACCCCGGACAAAGTTTTGCTGGCAATGTCGTGGTTGAGCAAATCAATACCTTGATTGAGCAACGCTGTGCACTGACGATTCGGCGGCTCACCGACCCCGCCGCCGACAATGACGCAGCCGCCGAGCCCACCGTTTGAACTACCGTGCGGACACGGGTTCGATTCAGGGTTTGGGAATTGAACCTACATCCCATCGCAGACGAGTTTGATGCCCGTTTCCGGCGACCAGCATGGCTGAGAAACCTGCTTGCAGGTCTACAATCGGGCAGGCTTTACGATCGAGTTCGCAATGGTTCGCAGCAGCTCGTTGCACTTCTATTGCGTGGTTCTCCCATTGAGGAAGATTAGAATGTATCTGCCGAGCACGATTCCTAATCAGCAGCATCGAGGGTTCAGCCGAACCTTCACTCCGGGTCATTTGAGCCTGGGATTGTTCTTCCCTTTGGAGGCCTTCGGTGGGGACATTCCGAGCATGCTCAACCAGGTCGCATTGGCCAAACGAGCAGAGGAGCTGGGCTTCTCCGCGCTTTGGTTTCGCGACGTGCCTCTTCGGGACCCTAATTTCGGCGATGTCGGCCAAGTCTTCGATCCCTGGGTTTACCTGGGCTATATGGCGGCTCATACGTCAGAGATAGCGCTTGGCAGCGCATCCATTGCCATCCCTTTACACCATCCTCTGCACACGGCCAAGGCGTCAGCCAGCGTCGATCAGTTGAGCGCAGGTCGCTTGATTCTGGGCGTAGCCTCCGGCGATCGCCCAGTGGAGTTTTCAGCCTTTGACGTCGATCCCGAAAGGCGCGGAGAAGTCTTTCGAGAGCACTACGAGGTGATTCGCCGAGCCTACAGCACCAGCTTCGAACCCATCCGCTGGAGCGGTGGTAAGCTGCGCGGCGCAGACCTCATTCCGAAACCCACAACCCAAGTGATTCCGATGCTCGTGACCGGACATAGCCGCCAGTCACTGGATTGGATCGCGCGCGAAAGCGCCGGATGGGTCAACTATCCACGCGCGCCGAAAATGCAGCGACTGATCGTGGAAGATTGGCGGATGGAGGTCATGAAGCAATGTGGTTCCGTCTATAAGCCCTTCACTCAGTCGCTTTACATCGACCTCAGTGAGAACCCGTCCACGCCGCCCACTCCCATTCATTTGGGGTTCAGGCTCGGACGCGACCACCTCCGGGCTTTGCTGGAGTCGCTTGAGGAAATCGGGGTGGACCACGTTATCCTCAATCTCAAGTACGGAAAGCGCCCTGCGGCGGACGTCATTGAGGAACTGGGCACTCACATCGTTGCGCAATTCGGAGTAAAGGCGCGTCCTGGAGCAAATTGATCCGCCGGCCGCGTCCAAGCCCGGCCGAGGTGGTGCGGCTCAATAGGCTGAATGATCAGGCCGATACCTGTTCAAGGAATATCAGTTGCAACGGCTCTTGCAGCAGATCATCTGCCGTGGCGGCAAAGCGCTGAAAGTAAGGCATCGAAAAATGCGCATCCAGCGCCGCCTGATCCCTGAAAGCCTCGCGCATGTAGAAAGTGCCCTGCTCGTCACGCTGCTCGAACAACACATAATCGAGATTGCCCGGCTCTGCGCGGGTCGGCTCTATCAGCGTCAGCAATTCTTCTTTCAATGCCTGTTCTTTGCCTGCCTTGGCCTTGAGCACGGCAATTGATACCAAGTGTTGTTCGGTGTGGGTTAGGCTGGCGACATAGTCGATCTCCGGCACACCGAGCGCTTGCAACTGTGCGAGCAGTGGCTGGCTGTGATCGATCACGTGATGCGCGCCCAACTGCCGCACCCAATCAGCGGTTTCCTGGCGTGAGGCGGTACCAATGACGGTAAGGCGGGTCAACTTTCGGGCCAGTTGCACCAGCATCGAACCGACGCCGCCAGCCGCTCCAGTGATCAACAGGCACTTGCCCTCCCCCGTACCCTCGACGACACCGAGCCGGTCAAACAACAATTCCCAGGCCGTGATCGAGGTCAATGGCAACGCTGCCGCATCGGCGGCACTCAATGAATGAGGCTTGTGCCCGACGATCCGCTCATCGACCAAATGGAATTCGCTGTAGCTGCCGGTGCGGGCAATCGAGCCGGCATAGAACACTTCATCGCCCGGCTGAAACAGCGTCACTTCAGCGCCGACCTCGCGGACAATGCCTGTGGCGTCCCAGCCGAGGATTTTCGGTTCTTTTGTGAAAGTTCCGGCGCGCACCTTGGTATCCACCGGATTCACTGATACCGCGCGAACTTCGACCAGTAGATCCCGAGGGCCAGGCGTGGGCCGCGGGAGACTGATGTCGATCAATGCTTGTGGATTGTCGATGGGCAAAGCGTGCTGGGTAAAGCTGATGGCTTTCATGGAGACTCGCTGTCGAAGGGTTGATGCATTCACTTGCGGCAATCTTCGACTTCCCATGGACAAAGAAAAACAAGCAGAATGCGCCAACACTTTCACTTCAGGAGTGAAAATGATCCGCATCGATGATCTTGGTTTATTCATCCGCAGCGCCGCGCTGGGCAGTTTCACCGCAGCGGCGCTGGAGGTTGATCTGCTGCCTGGTCAGGTCGCAGCCGCCATCAAACGTCTGGAGCGCGAACTGGACGTGCGCCTATTCGCCCGTACGACGCGCAGCCTGCGATTGACTGCCGAGGGCGAGCAATATCTGCCCACCGCCCACTCAGTGCTAGAGACCCTGCAGCAAGGCAAGGAAAACCTGCGGGGTGAGAACGCCACGCTGCGGGGCGTGCTGCAAGTGACAGCGCCGTCCGATCTGGGGCGCAACATACTGCTGCCGTGGCTGACGCTGTTCCGCCGTCAGCATCCTGAATTGACGTTGCGTTTTTTCCTGTCGGACCAGATGGCCAATCTGTTTCGCGACCCGGTGGACGTGGCGATTCGCTACGGTCCAAATGAAGACGCCAACTACGTGGCACTGCCGCTTGCACCTCGGAACCAGCGGGTGCTGGTTGCCTCGCCGGAGTATGTGCAACGCTGCGGTTCTCCCCAAACACCGGATGACTTGAGCAAGCATGCCTGCCTGCTCTATCTGCAAAATAGCCGAGTCTACGACAAGTGGAACCTGGGCGGTCAAACCGTGCAGGTTTCGGGACCGTTGTTCAGCGATGACGCCGATGTCGTGCGGCGCTGGTCATTGGAGGGTGAAGGTATCGCCTACAAATCCTGGCTGGATGTCAGTGCAGATATCGCCGCAGAGCGTCTGCTTGTGCTGCTGCCGGATTATCCTGGCGAAGCGTCACCGTTGAGTCTGGTGTGCCCGCATCGCAAGCAGATCAGCCCTGCGGTTTCTCAGCTTCACACGTGGCTGAGTAGCCAGTTTTCTGCTCTGAAGCGCAGGTGAACCGATCCTGTGATTGATGCTCACTGAGCATCCCGCGCTTCATGGTTCGGCGGATCAATGCGTTCAATATTCCCCAATACCAGCGCTCGCCCGGCAAACAGGCCGCCTGCTGTTTCCAAGGCAAAACGTTCGGCGTCGCGTTTGCGCACTTCCTCGATCACTGCGTCGGCTTCGTGCTCAGACGCACCCAGAGTCAGCACGGCCTGACCACCGAGCAGCAGGGCGGCCTCAAAGGTATCCCGTACTATGTAGTCGGCATCGTGTTTGACTAATTCCAGCGCATGTTCGCGGTCAAAAGCGCGCACCACCAATTTCACCTGCGGGCAGTAGTGCCGAGTACTTTCGACAATGCGTGTCGCGGCTTTCTTATCATCCACACAAATAATGATGGCGCGGGCGTGATGGGCACCAGCAGCGTGCAATATTTCATGGCGGGCACCATCGCCGTAATAGACCTTGAATCCATAGGGTGTCACGGCGCGGATGACCTCCGGATTTATATCAATGATGGAAATTTTCGCTCCCTGGGCGAGCGGTGCCTGGCAGGCAATCTGCCCCACTCGGCCAAAACCGATGATGAGTACATTGCCTTGCAGGTTGTGTGCGGCTTCCACACCGTCCATGGAAACGGTCTGTACGCGCGCAAAGCGTTTGTACAGCAATACAGTCACCGGCGTAATGGCCATGGAGAGCACCACAATAGCCGTCATATTGGCGCTAACTTCAGGACTGATGACCCTGAATTTGAGCGCTTCGGCAAACAGCACAAAAGCAAATTCGCCCCCCCCTGCGCCATAAGCACGGCGCGATCCAGTGCGTCGCTATGGCTGCTTTTCGCGAGGTCGGCGCGCGACCTCATAAATGCACAGCGCCTTGACCGTCATCAGCGCAAGCACACCAGAGGCGATGAGCATCCAGGCCTTGTCCACCACCTGCAGATCCAACGACATACCGACGCCGAGGAAAAACAGCCCCAGCAGCAGGCCGCAAAATGGCTCTATGTCGGCCTCCAACTGGTGGCGGAAGGTGGATTCCGACAGCAGCACACCAGCAACGAAAGCCCCCATCGCCATTGAAAGGCCGCCGATTTCCATCAGCAGCGCGACACCCAACACAACCAGCAACGCAGCGGCAGTCATGACCTCGCGCGCTTTGGCTCGGGCCAATACCTGAAACAGAGGATTGAGCAGCCACAATCCAATGGCCACCAATGCGCCCAAGGACAATCTGCTGCCCATCGATGCCAGTCCCGAAGACCAGGCGGCGCAGTCCGAAGCCTGGACCGCCGCCGTTGCCTATGCTGCGCTGCTCCACGATATTGGCAAGATCGCCGTCGATCTACACGTCGAACTGGCCGACGGCAGTACTGGCATCCGTGGCATGGCCCGCTGCACCAGGCGTACCGATTTCGCTACCGTGACGACCGCGAATACCGCCTGCACAGCGCCGCAACAGGCTTGCTCTATCGTCAACTGCTCGACCGCCACGTCCTGGACTGGTTCAGCGACTATCCGGCTCTCTGGGCACCGCTGCTCTATGTGCTGGCCGGTCAGTACGAACATGCCGGTGTACTGGGGGAACTCGTCGTGCAAGCAGACCGGGCGTCGGTGGCCCAGGAGCTGGGCGGCGATCCGGCGCGCGCCATGGCCGCGCCCAAGCATGCACTGCAACGCAAGCTGCTGGACGGGTTGCGCTACCTGCTCAAGGAACAGTTGAAGCTGAACCAGCCGGAAGCCTCCGATGGCTGGCTCACCGAGGATAGTTTGTGGCTGGTGAGCAAGACGGTTTCGGACAAACTGCGCGCACACCTCCTGTCTCAGGGGATCGATGGCATTCCTGCGAACAACACCGCCGTGTTCAACGTGCTGCAAGACCACGGCATGCTCCAGCCCACCTCGGACGGCAAAGCGGTCTGGCGCGCGAACATGACCAGCACGACCGGCTGGTCCCATTCGTTCACCCTGTTGCGTCTCGCTCCCGCGCTGATCTGGGAGTCTGGCGAGCGACCAGCACCTTTCGCGTGGCCGGTAGAGATCGACGCGACGCCCGCGGAAAACGACGCCAGCATGTCGGCTCCCGCGCCTTCCGTCTCGGTGAACCCAGCGCAGGGAGGTCAAGAGCCTCCGATTTGGGAGGGCGACAGCACCACCATCGTTTCACCGCCCGCAGCCCAGCCCGTGCCCGACGTCATGGAGGATTTGCTCGCGATGGTAGGCTTGGGTGAGTTGGCCGGCGTTGGCCAGGATGCCGAGGAGTTCCTCCACACCCCCGCGCCAGCAACAGCCGCGACGTCCATTCCATCGCCTGCACCTGCACCCGCGCCTACGCCTGGGCCATCGGCAACGAAGCCATCCGGGGAACAGTTCATGGTTTGGCTGAAGCAGGGAATCGCCTCACGACGGCTCATCATCAATGACGCGAAGGCACTCGTGCATACGGTGAATGACACGGCCTACCTAGTCAGCCCGGGTGTGTTCCAACGCTATGCGCAGGAGCATCCCGAAGTGGCCGCACTCGCCAAGCAGGAGAATCAACAGGATTGGCACTGGGTGCAGAAGCGCTTCGAGAAGCTGCAGCTACATCGAAAGCAGCCCAATGGCCTGAACATTTGGACCTGTGAAGTCACGGGTCCGAGGAAGCCCCGCCGACTGCATGGCTACCTCCTCGAAGATGGGTCCTTGGCACTCGCCGAAATACCGCCCAACACCCCCTATCTTGCTCTGACTCAGGAAGGATGACGCGATTCGGGCATTGATCGCCACCGTCGTGTGGCGACGATCAATGCCCCGCGAAAATTGGCAACATTTGGCGAACTCAGCTACTCGGCCCGCGCCAACTCCTGTGCAAGGAACGGAGCGGTTCTGCTGCCAGACGTTCGGGCCACCTGCTGAGGGGAGCCCGCCACCACGATGCTGCCGCCGGCAGCGCCTGCACCAGGCCCCACGTCGATCACCCAATCAGCCTGGGCCACCGCGCGCATATCGTGTTCGATCATCACTACGGTATTGCCGGCATCGACCAGGCGCTGCAACTGCACCAGCAGCCGGTCGGCGTCCGACGCATGCAGCCCGGTAGTCGGCTCGTCGAGCACGTACAGGCTTCGGCCGCGCTGGCTGCGCTGAAGCTCGGTCGCCAGCTTGATACGCTGCGCCTCGCCACCGGAAAGCTCGGTGGCCGGTTGCCCCAGGCGCAGGTAGCCCAGTCCGATATCGCGCAGCAGTTGCAGTGGCCTTGCCACAGCGTCTTCACCCGCGAAGAATTCGCTGGCTTCGTCCACGGTCATCTGCAGCACCTCGGCGATGTTGCGCCCGTTCCATTGCACCTTCAGCGTGGCCTCGTTGTAGCGTGCGCCATGGCACGTCGGGCACGGCGCGTACACGCTGGGCATGAACAGCAGTTCCACGCTGACGAAGCCCTCGCCTTCGCAGGTCTCGCAGCGCCCCTTGGCGACGTTGAACGAGAAACGGCCGGCGTCATAGCGGCGGCGGCGAGCGTCGGGCGTGGCGGCGAACAGCTTGCGCACGTGGTCGAACAGGCCGGTGTAGGTAGCCAGGTTCGAGCGCGGCGTGCGCCCGATCGGCTTCTGGTCCACCTGCACCAGGCGCTGTATGGCGTCCACATCGCCCGCCAGATGACCGCCAGTCGCTTCGATCACCGCCGGCCCTTCGTTGGTGGCGCTTTCGGCCGCATCGTCTTCCGGCTCGTGGCCCAGGTGCAGCAGCACCAACTCCGGCAGGGCCTGCGCGACGAGGCTGGACTTGCCGGAGCCGGAGATACCGGTGACGGCCGTCAGCACGCCCAGCGGAATGCGTGCATCCACGCCATGCAGGTTGTGGCGGTGGATGCCCTGCAGTTCCAGCCAGCCGGTCGCTTCGCGTGCCCGGCTTCCCGGCGCGGGGATCTCCTCGAACAGATAGCGGGCGGTGCGCGATTCGGCAATCTTGCGCAGGCCATCCGGCTCGCCGCTGTAGAGCACGCGGCCGCCACGCTCTCCGGCATCCGGCCCGACATCCACCAGCCATTGCGCGCGGCGCATCAGGTCCAGGTCGTGCTCCACCACGAATACCGAGTTGCCGGCATCGCGCAGCCGGTCGAGCGCGTCGTATAGGGTCTGGCTGTCGGAGGGGTGCAGGCCCGCCGAGGGCTCGTCGAGCACGTACACGACACCGAACAGCAGGGAACTCAATTGCGTGGCCAGCCGCAGGCGCTGCAACTCGCCGGCCGAAAGCGTCGGCGTGGTCCGGTCCAGCGTCAGGTAGCCCAGGCCCAGCCCACGCAGTTGGCGCAGGCGTGCCATCACGCCACCGGCCAGGCGCTGCGCGGCGAGGCGCTTTTCTTCCGATAGCGCCGAGGTGCGGCGCACGTCGGGCGATACCGCATGGACGGCGCGCCCGGAGGCCGCGCGTTCGGCACGGTCGCGTCGGGTCGCTTCCTTGTCCGTAGCCGCCCCCGCTGCATGGACGCGGAAATCGCCCTGGGCGATGGGTTCGAGCAAGGCCGCCAACTGGTCCAGCGGCATCTGCATGAACGCGCCGATGTCCACGCCGGCGAAGGTGACCGACAGCGCCTCGGACTTGAGCCGCTTGCCGTGGCAGGTGGGGCACGGTTTCCCCTCCATGAACCGGGACACGCGCTTTCTCATCAGCGCGCTCTGGGTATTGGCAAAGGTGTGCAGCACATACCGCCGGGCGCTGGTGAAGGTGCCCATGTAGCTCGGCTCCATCTTGCGCTTGAGCGCGGCGCGGGTTTCGGCCGGCGTGAAGCCCGCGTACACCGGCACCGTCGGTGTTTCCTCGGTGAACAGAATCCAGTCGCGGTCCTTCTTCGGCAGGTCCTTCCACGGTCGGTCAACGTCGTAGCCCATGCTGACCAGGATGTCGCGCAGGTTCTGGCCTTGCCAGGCGGGGGGCCAGGAGGCGATCGCCCGCTCGCGGATGCTCAGGGAGGGATCGGGCACCATGATGGCCTCGGTCACCTCGTACACATGGCCCAGGCCGTGGCAGGTCGGGCACGCTCCCTGCGGCGTGTTGGGCGAAAAATCCTCGGCGTACAGCATCGGCTGGTTGGCCGGATAGGCGCCGGCGCGCGAATACATCATCCGCACCAGGCTGGACAAGGTGGTCACACTGCCCACGGAGGAACGCGCGTTGCTGGAGCCCCGCTGCTGCTGCAGCGCCACCGCCGGCGGCAGGCCGTCGATCGCATCGACGTCCGGCACGCCGGCCTGTTCGATCAGTCGCCGCGCATAGGGGGCCACCGACTCGAAGTAGCGTCGCTGGGCCTCGGCATAGATGGTGCCGAAGGCCAGCGAGGACTTGCCGGAGCCGGAGACACCCGAGAACACCACCAGCGCGTTACGCGGGATGGAGACGTCCACCTCCTTGAGGTTGTTCTCGCGCGCACCGCGCACTTCCACCATGCCGCTGGCCGCAGCAGTACAAGAGGATTCACCGAAAGAATTGTTTGGCAAGTTTTTATCCTTTAGTTCGTCCTGCTCAGGACGGGACTTCCTGAGTTCGGGTGCCGCGGCGGCTGGCTTCGAGCGCTGCGGTGACAGTGCGGGCGTCGTAGCTGCCGCGCAGACGACGACCCTCGACGAAGAACGTCGGCGTGGCGTGCGCACCGCTGGCGACCGCACTGGCGAGGTCGCGCTCGACACGCTCGATCACCGCGGTGCTGTCGAGATCCGCGATGAACCGTTCGACGTCGAGCCCAAGCTCGACGGCGTAGCCGATCAGATGCTCGCGCTCCAGCGCATGCTGACGGGTGAACACGAAGTCCAGCCACGGCCAGAACATCCCCTGGTTCGCCGCTGCCTCGGACGCCCTCGCGGCAATCGGCCCGTGCGGGTGGTGCGGCAGATGGCGCACCACATACCGCAGGTCGTCACCGAAGTGGGCGCGAAGATCGTCCCACGAACCGGTGGCGTGCGCACAGTACGCGCACTCGAAGTCCACGTACTCGACGAGTGTGAGCTGGGCGTCCTCCGGCCCGCGGATGTGATCGATCTCCGGATCGACCGGCGGCTCAAGCACCATCGGCAGGTCAGCGGTCTTCTCACCCCACCGCTGGGCGGCGACCTTGAAGATCAGCCACCCGAGCAACGTGGCGAACACCATCGACACGAGCACGCCGACCGTCGCCTGGCGGCCCAGATCGGAGGTCGTGCCGAACGCGAGCCCGATGATCAGCAGCGACACGGTGAAGCCGATCCCGGACAGCGCCGCCCCACCGAACACGCTCCCCACCCCGACGCCCTCGGGCAGCCGGCCCAGGCCGAGACGGACGGCGACGAGCGTGGTGAGCCCGATGCCCAAGAGCTTACCGAGCACGAGCCCTGCGATGACGCCCCACGTGACTGGCGAGCCAAAGGCCTCGGCGAGCAGCCCGCCACGCACGTCCACCCCGGCGTTCGCCAAGGCGAAGATCGGCACGATCAGCAGCGCCGTCGGCAGCCGCAGGAACTCGTGCAATCGCTCGTTCACCGAGATACCTCGGGACAGCCCGCAGTCCACCGCGCGGGCCGATGCGGCACTCGGCGACTGCCAGAAGTCGCGGAACAGTTGTCTTGCCGCAACGACCCCGTGACGTTGCGTCGCATAGGCGGGGATCAGCAGCCCCGCGGCCATCCCGGCGAGAGAGGCATGGATGCCGGAATACAGGGTTGCGAGCCACAGCACGATCACGATCAGCACATACGGCATTGCCCGCCACTGGCGGGTGCGCCCTAGCCACCACAGCGCAACGAGACTGGCGAGGGCGATCAACAACGGGACGACCCGGATCTCCTCGCTATAGACGATGCCGATGATGGACACGGCGAGGAAGTCATCGACCACGGTCAGGGTGAGCAGGAACACGCGCAACTGACCCGATAGCCGCGGACCGACGATCGCCAGGGTGCCCAGCATGAACGCCGTATCGGTGCCGACCACCGCACCCCACCCGTGCAGGCCCTCACTTCCGGCCAGCCCCACGATCAGGACATACACCAGCGCGGGAAGCACAACACCCGCGACCCCCGCGATCAGGGCGAGACCGGCACGGCTGCGATCCCGGAGCGATCCGTGGGCGAACTCCTGACGCACCTCCAGGCCGATCAGGAAGAAGAAGACGACCATCAGGCCGTCGTTGACCCAGTGATGCAGGTCCATGTGCAGGCCCAGCGGCCCGAAGTCAAACCCGACGTCCAGATGCCACAACTCGAAATAGGCATCGGATAGCGGCGAGTTCGCCCACGCCAGCGCCACGACCGTTACGATCACCAGCAGCACCGCAGCACCAGACTCCGTGCGCAGATAGCGGGCAACGCGTCCCAGGCTGACATTCGCCGAGGATGCACCGAAAGAAGTGGCTGACATGTTCTTATCCTGTTCCTGAAGTTCGTGAAGTCGCGATGAGCCGGTTTCGAAGGCGACCGGTCAGGCGTCCGCCTCTGGCAGCGCCCCATCATCCAGCGAGCGCAGCCAAGTAAGCCTTTCTCCCAGCCTGCGCTCAACACCTCTGTCCGTTGGCTGATACCAGCCCGGCCGCGCCACGCCCTCGGGAAAGTAGCTTTGCCCAGCGGCATAGCCGTTGGGCTCGTCATGGGCGTAGCGGTAGCCTTCGTGATACCCCATCTGCTGCATCAGCTTCGTCGGCGCATTGCGAAGATGGAGAGGCACAGGCAGGGAGCCGCTGTTCTTGACGAAGGCCTTCGCCTTGTTCCAGGCGGCATAGGCAGCGTTCGACTTGGGGGCGGCAGCAAGGTAGGTCGCCGCGTGGGCAATCGGTATTTCGCCTTCGGGGGAACCCAGCCTCTCATAAGCCAGCGCGGCATTGAGCGCCAGTTGCAGCGCCTGCGGGTCGGCATTGCCGATGTCTTCGCTGGCCACTATCACCATGCGGCGGGGCACCTGGCTGACGTCGCCGCTACCGTCAAGGATGCGGGCCAGCCAATACAGGGCCGCATCAGGGTCGGAGCCCCGTAGCGACTTGTGGAAGGCTGAGAGCTGCCAGTAGAACTCGTCACCGCCCTTGTCGAACCTGCGCAGCGATGGACTGGTGGACAGCCTGGCGAACTCGCCATCGACCACGGTCTTGCCAGCGCCCGACGCCGCATTCGTCACCTGCTCAAGCAGATTGAGGAAGCGCCTGCCATCGCCATCGGCAAAGCCCTTGAGCAGATCCAGCGCGTCCGCGTCCAACGTGACGCCCTGGAGATGCGGCAGTGCGCGTTCGTAGGGTTGGTTCAGTTCGTCGCCGGATAGCGGTTCGAGGGTATAGACCTGCGCGCGCGAGAGCAGTGCGGAATTGACCGCCAGCCCCGGATGCTCGGTCGTCCCCCCCACCAGGGTCAGGAGCCCCGACTCGACATGGGGCAGTAGGGCATCCTGCTGCGCCTTGTTGAAGCGATGGATCTCATCGACGAAAAGCACCGTCGATCGACCATGGTTGTCCAGTTCTGCCTGGGCCTCGTCGATGGCTTGCCGGATGTCCTTCACCCCGGCCAGCACGGCCGAGATGGCGATGAATCGGCTGTCGGTCGCACTGGCGGCCAGGCGCCCCAGGGTGGTCTTGCCCACGCCTGGCGGCCCCCAGAGGATGAACGAGTGCAAATTGTCCGCCTCGAACGCGAGACGCAGCGGCTTGCCGGGGCCGAGCAAGTGCCGTTGCCCGACGAATTCGTCCAGCGCCTTGGGCCGCAGGAGTTCGGCCAAGGGGGGCTTGGGCTTTGTCGTGAATAGATCGGTCAAGTTCCTCTCCCTGGCATTTCTGATAGTTGACGTTCCGATAAGGTGGGCACCTCAATCCAGAGAGCCGGATTTATCCAACGCTGTGGGCTCTTTGTCGGCAATCGCATGCATGATGATGCGAGAGCCGCGGTAGCCGATGCTGTGGTTCCATACCCAGCTCAACGCGACGCTGAGCCGTTCTCCACCAGCGAGTAGCACAGGCTGGCAGGATCGAAGCGATCGACCTCCTTCTCCGTTTCCGGCGTCCACGGAAGAAGTCTCAAACGGATGCCGGATACGACCGGGCCGGGAGGAACAAATCCATGCTTGAACGGATTTTCGCCGCACGGCTCTCCCGTCTCGGAATCCAGCGAAGCGCACCAGAGATACGTTGAGAACTCGGTGTGCTTTTCACAGTGCAGGTCTCCCTCATCCCATGTCACGCCGTGAAGCGGCGTAGCGTGGTCGGGCTCGGCAACGCCGAAGCGATGAGACAACTCACTCATCGCCATCTGATCCCTGGCCTGATCGCCTTCGGTCATGAAAGCGAGCTGCAATATGCCGCGGGGGGCCTGAATCAAGAGATACGGGCGCGCATGCACTTCACCCACGGCCGCAGCACGATCGGCATAGGCCGGCATGCCGTACACGGTGGCGGTCAGGGCGGGTTGTACGGTCGTCGTATTGATGTTGGCCGGCTCTTGCATAACGACCTCATTTCTCATTGGTTGAAAAACACACTTCAAAGCAAATGCCCGCAGCCATGCGTTTCGCACATGGCTGCGGGCCGATCTTCATGAGCAGGCACCGCTCTACACGGTCCGTCTAATAGGCTCGCCGTATAGAGGCTTGTGCTGGCCCTTTCAGAACGCCCTCAGCTTCCTTGCTTTCAAACGAAGGTGTACGAGCAGACCTTGTTGCCCGCCGGATCACGCAGGTAGGCCGCATAGGCACCCGGCAGGTGGCCACGCGGGCCAGGCTGGCCCTCGTCGGTGCCGCCTGCGGCAAGGCCGGCGGCGTGGAAGGCATCCACTTCGGCGGGAGTGGCGGCCGCAAAGCCGACCGTCACACCGTTGCTGGAAGGCGCTTCACCATTGCCAGGACGGGCGATGATGAAAGCCGGCTTTTCGCGACCGAAAAGCACCCATCCGTTGCCGAAAGGACCGAGGTTCTTGATGCCGAGAGCACCCAGAGCGGCGTCATAGAACGCGGTCGACTTCTGGACGTCGGCGGCGCCGACGAAGACGTGCGAGAAGATGCCGTCGCCGGAAATGACAGGATTGGACATGGTTAATTTCCTTGGTGGCTGGTGTTGAATGGATAGTGAGTGATCAGTAGTGGATCACCGTGCGAATCGACTTGCCTTCATGCATCAGGTCGAAGGCCTTGTTGATGTCGTCGAGGCCCATGGTGTGGGTGACGAACGGGGCGAGATCGATCTCGCCTTTCATTGCGTCTTCCACCATGCCGGGAAGCTGAGTGCGGCCCTTGACCCCACCGAAAGCCGAACCCTTCCAGGTGCGACCGGTGACCAACTGGAACGGGCGGGTCGAAATTTCCTTGCCAGCACCAGCCACGCCGATGACGATCGACTGGCCCCAGCCGCGGTGGGCAGCTTCCAGAGCCGAACGCATCACGTCGACGTTGCCGATGCACTCGAAGGTGTGATCGACACCCCAGCCGGTCATCTCGATCAGAACCTCGTGAATCGGCTTGTCGAAGTCCTTCGGGTTGAGACATTCGGTCGCGCCGAAGGTACGAGCCAGTTCGAACTTCGCCGGATTGGTATCGATGGCGATGATGCGGCCCGCTTTGGCCTGGCGTGCACCTTGAATCGCAGCGAGACCGATGCCGCCGAGGCCGAAGATGGCCACCGAGTCGCCGGGCTGTACCTTGGCCGTGTTGTGCACGGCACCGATGCCGGTGGTCACGCCGCAGCCCAGCAGGCAGACGTGCTCGGGGTTGGCGTCCGGGTTGATCTTGGCCAGCGAGACTTCGGCGACGACCGTGTATTCGCTGAAGGTCGAGCAGCCCATGTAGTGGTAAAGCGGCTGACCGTTGTACGAGAAGCGAGTCGTACCATCGGGCATCAGCCCCTTGCCCTGGGTTGCACGAACCGCGACACACAGGTTGGTCTTGCCGGACTTGCAGAACAGGCACTCGCCGCATTCGGCGGTGTAAAGAGGAATGACGTGATCGCCAGGCTTCACGCTGGTCACACCTTCACCCACCTCCACGACGATACCCGCCCCCTCGTGACCCAGCACGACCGGGAATAGACCTTCGGGGTCATCGCCCGACAGGGTGAAGGCGTCGGTATGGCAAACGCCAGTATTTGTGATCCTTACGAGCACTTCGCCTTTGCGAGGCGGCTCAACGTCGATCTCGACGATTTCCAGCGGCTTTCCTGGCCCGAAGGCAACTGCTGCACGTGATTTCATGATGTCGCTTCCTTTACTAGCTAACTAAATTTGCCCTCACCGAGGACACCCTGGTGCCTCTACCGCAGATAGGAGCGGACGATAGAGATGGTCTCGTCAATGGACTTGTTCTGCGAATCGCTCCTGATTTCGCTACTGGGAAACTCTTCCCGCAGATAGCTCTCCAGAACCGTTGCCATCAATCCGTTGACTGCGCCACGAACGGCCGCAAGCTGCTGAAGAATTGCAGGACATTCCGCACCTGCATCAAGCGCTTGCTCAAGAGTCGCTACCTGACCTTTGATGCGCCTGATGCGCGTCAGTGCTTGCTTCTTTTCTTCCGGACTGTGTGGCATCGAACACCTCTCTACTTGGGTACACCGCCGCATTATACAATACTCCCCCATAGTATATGCGACCGAAAATCGACACAAGATCTGTGACGCTTCAAAATCGTAGACGTCAGCGGTCTTTACGGTGCCACTATGCCCCTCCCCGTCATGAACGGCACCAGAGGGTTTCATTCAAATGGTCACAAAATTTACGGCAGGCGATCACGTAAGCTGGAATTCGGAAGCGGGCCGCGTGAGTGGTACGATCATCAAGGTGCATACGAAGGACACCGATTACAAGGGCTACACGCGCCACGCAAGCGCCGACGAACCGCAGTACGAAATCAAGAGCGATAAGACAGAACATATTGCGATGCATAGGGGGTCGGCACTGCACAAGATCAGCTGACGACCCACGTCGCGTTCCGCGGATAGAAGAACGGTATCAGCGAGGTAGCTGTCGCCGGAAAACGAAAGCTTTTAAGAAAGAGAAAGGTTACCGAGAAAATGGCTGTCCCAAAAAACGCGGCCGCGGTCACGAAAGTTGTCAGCAAAACTGCTGTCACGAAGCACGATAGCGGTGTGACGATCTGGACGATCGGACATTCAACTCGGCCAATCGATGAATTTCTCGGTTTGCTGAACGAATACCAAATCGAGACAGTCGTCGACGTGCGTCGCTTTCCTGGGTCGAGGAAATATCCGCAATACGGCAAGGAGCAACTCGAAATAACGCTCGCGGAAAACTCTATAAATTATAAGTGGATAGAGGCGCTTGGCGGCCGACGACGTGCTTCACCAAATTCGGTCAATACAGCCTGGCGCAACACGTCCTTTCGTGGCTATGCCGACTACATGGACAGCCCCGAATTCGCACAAGGACTAACTCAGTTGCTGCAGCTCGCTACTAACGCGCGCACTGTCATCATGTGTGCTGAGGCGGTTTGGTGGCGCTGTCATCGTTCGATGATCGCGGACGAGCTATGCGTGCGTGACATTAAGATCATACATATCCTTGACGCCAAACACGAAGTCTTGCACCCAATGACGTCACCCGCACGCATCGTGCGCGGACGATTAACTTACACGCTGCCTTGAGCAGCAGATCGGCAGTACTAGTCTTTCAATACAAAACGCCCGATGCGGTGCATCAGACGTTAGGTTGAAAAAGTTGTAACCCTATTTGAGGACCAGACAGCAAACAAATCGGTCCCCTAAGAGGGTGTAGACAA